>NZ_KV791370.1:0-51950 GCF_001807895.1 Stenotrophomonas sp. HMSC10F07 | reverse complement strand
GCAGGTTGGCCAGGTAAGCGCCTGGCTCGGGGCGTAGCACCGGTTCCGGATTGACCGGATCCACGGGATCTACAGGGTCGACCGGCGGGCATTGCGGCAAGCCAGGGTTGGCCTCGCAGGGATCAGGCAGGGTCGGCAGCTGCGAACGCAGGTACCAGTTGCCGTCGGCGCCCGTGCCCTTGTGCAGGAAGTACTCGTACTGACCGCCCACCGCGCGGCCGGAGAGGTTGAACTGGCCGTTGGAGGCGCCACCCACATGGATCAGCTCGATGCCCTTGTCGGTCTGCGCACCGGCGCCGCCGACGTTGTTGACACGCACGTTGGCGCTGCCGCTGGTGTCACCGCCGATGATCAGCTTGTCGGTGGCGGCGTCGTCGCCGGCCAAGACGGTGTTGAAGATGATCATGCCATCGGCGCCGCTGAAGTTGCCAGCCACGTTGAGGGTATGGAAGGCGGAGCCGTCGCCGAGGGCGACCGTGCCGTTGCCGAGGCTGAGCGTGCCGACCGAGGAGTTGCCGGTCAGGTTCCAGGTAGAGGAATCCAGCGCCACGCGGGTGACGTTGCTCATGGTGCCGATGATGCTGGCGCCGTTGGACAGCGCCACATTCACCGTGCTGCCGGCGGCGTTGACAATGTTGCCGTTCATCCGCGAGTTCTCGACATTCAAGTCGATGTCCGCATCGGTTGCGTCAACGCGCAACAGGTTGCCGTCACCGCCGACCAGTTCGGCACCATTACGGAAGTTGAAACGGGCAACGACTGCAGCGTCAGCAGGATCGAATTTTTCCTCGATGTAGATACCAGACCCCGTGCGGCCCTCCACCCGGGAAGCGTCGATGTCTACAGTGACTGCATCACCTGTAACCGGGGTGAAATCATATTGGGCCCAGATGCCGTTGCCATCGCCGATGATCGTGCTTCCGTTACGGGCGACGATCTGCCCGGTGCCCACCAGGAACAGGCCGGTGCCGCTGTACACGCCGGTGGCTGCCTGCGCATGCCCCTCCAGATGCGTTGCATCCAGAACCAGGTCTCCACCCAACTGTACGCTGGCTCCGATTCCGCTGCCCGAAAGCGTGCTGCGCGTGAGGGTAGCGGAGGAACCCGGGAGCGCACTGCCGATCAGTCCCGTCAATGCCAGCGCTCGGCCCGTCGTATTGACCACAGTGGAATCGTTCATCGTTATCGCGCTGTTGCCAAGGCGGATACCAATGGCGCTCGACGCATTGATCGCCGCGCTGTCAAAGGTCACTGTGGAGCCGTCGGAGGCATCAACAGCCTGCGTAGCGCCGCCGGCCGCGACCACAAGGGAGGCATTGTCGAGTGACCAGGACTCAACGGGGTCTCCGGCGTTGACGGTTGCGCTTTCACCCGGGTTGAGGACGCCGGCCTGGCTGGGACCGGCAACGGCAAGGCCGGCGGCAATGGCCAGCGCAAGGGAACGGCGGACAGCGATCTTCATGATGTACTCCTGCTGGAATCAGAACCTCAGGAAAGGGGACCCCGTTCACTTCGTCGGCGTTAATGAAGCGCCGAGATGTTGTGAAGTCCAGGTGACACCCGTGCCTTTTTCCGGCCCGCCCGATGCAAACTGCGCGAGAGATCACACAACGGCAGGAGATGTCGTCACTCGCTTTGCCGCGCCGTTTTGGGCACGGGGACAGTCTGGTGAGGGGGGAAGGATCAATCCATGCAACTAATTGCAGTCTTCACTCGCCATAGGCTGAGTGATTGGAACCGTTCAGCCGCACCGCAACATGCGATGCCAGAACACGGATGCTAGGATCTGACAATCATCTGAATCGATCCAAATGCCGATGCCCATGCTGGACCGTCGCCTCCTGATCGCCTTCGCCGCTACCGCCGTGCTTGCCTCCGGTGCCGCCTTGGCGGCCTCGCCGAAAACCGCTGCCGAGCGCGCCTACGCCGCCGTCGATCCCTTCATCGGCACCGGCGGCGAGGGCCACACCTACCCGGGCGCGACGGTGCCGTTCGGCATGGTCCAGCTCAGCCCGGACACGCGTATCCAGCCGCGTGAAAAGGCCTATGGCTGGGCGGCGGGCTACCGCTACGACGACAGCAGCATCGTCGGCTTCTCGCATACGCATTTTTCCGGCACCGGTCATTCGGACCTGGGTGACGTCCTGCTGATGCCGTTCACTGGCAATCCCGGCCTGGAGCGCGGTGATCCGGAAAAACCGCGCAGCGGCTATGCCTCACGCTTCCGCCACGCTGACGAGAGGGCCGAGCCGGGCTACTACGCGGTCACCCTGGACGACTACAAGTTGCGCGCCGAACTGACCACCAGTGCGCGCGTGGGCGTGCACCGCTATGCCTTCCCCAAGGGCACCGACGCCAAGGTGCTGCTGGACATGCGTACCAGCATGTACGACTACCCGGGCAAGGTGCTGTGGTCGCGGGTGCGGGTGCGCGCCGACGGTACGGTGACCGGCTTCCGCGAGACGCGCGGCTGGGCGCCGGGCCGCCAGCTGTACTTCGCGATGCGTTTCTCGCGCCCGCTGGCCGGACATGAGCTGCACAACACCGAGCAGGACATCGTCTACAAGGGCTTCCCGCCGCCGGGTGAGAAGGATCCCGCGCAGCGTGCGCAGATCGAAGGCCGGCAGCTGGTCGGCACGTTTGCATTCGGCAAGCTGGATGCACCGCTGGTGGTGAAGGTGGCGATCTCGCCGGTCAGTGAAGCCGGCGCCATCGCCAACCTCGACGCGGAAGTGGCCGACTTCGATTTCGACCGCGTGCGTGCACAGGCGAAGCAGGAGTGGGCGCAGGCACTGTCCGTGCTGGACATTGACGCGCCGGAACATGCGCGGCGCAGTGCCTATACCGCGCTGTACCACACGATGCTGGGGCCGACGCTGTTCATGGATGCCGATGGCCAGTACCGCGGTTCGGACAACGCGGTGCACAAGGCCGACGGTTTCACGAACTATTCCACGTTCTCGCTGTGGGACACCTACCGTGCGCTGCACCCGTTGCTGACGCTGGTGCAGCCGGAGAAGCGCAACAGCGACTTCGTCAATTCGATGCTGGCCCACCATGAGCACAGCCCGTACGGCATGCTGCCGGTATGGTCGTTCCACGGCCTGGAGGACTGGTGCATGATCGGCTACCACGCCGTGCCGGTGATCGCCGATGCCTACGTGAAGGGCATCCGTGGCTTCGACGCCGACAAGGCATTGAAGGCGATGGTCGAGACCGCCAATTACGGCCCTTACGACGGCATCGCGCAGTACCGTGAGCTGGGCTATGTGCCGATCGACGAGGAAGGTGAAGCGGCCAGCAAGACGCTGGAGTACGCCTTCGACGACTGGGCCATCGCACGCATGGCGCAGGCCATGGGCAAGGCCGATATCGCGGCGACCTTCGACAAGCGCGCTGGCAACTGGCGCAACGCGTTCGACAAGGACACCGGCTTCATGCGCGCGCGCAAGCGCAATGGCAGCTTCCGCACGCCGTTCGACCCCAGCGCCAGCGGCTACGGCACCGACTATACCGAAGGCAACGCATGGCAGTACTCGTGGTACGTGCCGCAGGACGTCGCCGGCCTGGCGGCAGCGCACGGTGGCAGCGACAAGCTGCTCGCGCGCCTGGACGAGGTATTCAACGCCAAGGTGGATCCATCGATCTTCGAGCACATGGAAGACATCACCGGCCTGATCGGCTGGTACGCGCATGGCAACGAGCCCAGCCACCACGTGGCCTACCTGTATTCGTACGCCGGCCAGCCGTGGCGCACCCAGGCGCGGCTGAAGCAGATCATGGATACCCAGTATGCCGACCGTCCCGATGGCCTGGCTGGCAATGATGACGTCGGCCAGATGTCGGCGTGGTATGTGTTCACTGCGTTGGGGTTCTATCCGGTCGCGCCGGGCTCGGGCGAGTACATTCTTGGCCGTCCATTCCTGCCCAGGACCGCGATGCGTCTGCCGAACGGCAAGACGTTCACCATCGTGGCTGATGGGCTGGATGACAAGCACACGTATGTTGGCAACGTGAGCCTCAACGGCAAGCCGCTGCAGCGCACCTTCCTGCGCCATGACGAGATCCTGGCAGGTGGCGAGCTGCGTTTCACCATGCAGGCCGAGCCGAACAAGGACTGGCCGGGGCAGGGCGCGCAGGCGCCCTATTCGATGAGCCGGTGACGCGCACTCGGTAGGTGCCGACCTTGGTCGGCACGCTTCACGGGTGACCAGGAACCTGTGGAGCCGAGCCCATGCTCGGCTCAGGCATCGTGCCAGGAGCAGCCGAGCATGGGCTCGGCTCTACAAGGGCGGTTCAACAGCGCTCATCGGAACCGCAACCCCACCCGCGCACCGCCGATCGGGGCGGTATCAATCATCAAGGTCGCGCCATGCCGTTGCGCGATCTCGGCCACGATCGCCAGTCCGAGCCCGCAGCCGTCGCCCTCGCTGCTGGCCCGGTAGAAGCGTTCTGTGACGCGCGCGCGTTCGGCTTCGGCGATGCCGGCGCCGTCATCGTCCACCCATACCTGCACGCCGTCGGTTCCCTGCCGAACGCCGAGGGTGATGACTCCGGGCGTGGCGCCGTAGCGCAGCGCGTTGTCCAGCAGGTTGCCCAGCGCCTCGCGCAGCAACTGCGGATCGCCCTGTAGCTGCACGCCGTCGTCGGGTCCGTCGTAACCCAGGTCCACGCCGGCCGCCAACGCACGGTCGGCGTAGCGCTCGACCACGCCCCGCGCCAGCGCGGCCAGGTCCAGCGGCTGCAGCGGCAGTACGCTGCCATGGAGATCTTCCGAACGGCTGAGCATCAGCAGTTGGTTGACCAGGTGCTGCAGCCGCGCCAGCCCGGCCAGCGTGCCGGACAGCGCCAGCTGCTGGGTCTGCGGATCCTGTTGCCGCAATGAACTCTCCAGCTCCACCTGCATCGCCGCCAGCGGCGTGCGCAGCTGGTGCGCGGCGTTGCTGACGAAGCGCCGTTGCGCGACCTGCATGGCGTCCAGTCGCTGAAGCAGGGCGTTGTAGGCCTCCACCGCCGGCCACAGCTCGCGTGGCGCCTCCTGTGCGGGTTCCAGGGGCGCCAGCGGGTCCGGGCGGGGGCTGGCCAAGCGCCGCGCCACCTGGTTGGCATGGCGTGCGGCCGCGCCGGTCCCGGACCAGGCCAGCCACGCGGCCAGCGTGAGGATCGCAGCCTGGAACGGGATGCTGGTCAGCAGCAGCTTGCGCTCCAGCCGGTGGCGCTTGCGCAGCGTCTCGGCTACGCGCAGCCGGATATCGTGGCCCGGTCCGGCACTGACGAGGACTTCGACCATGCGCACCGGCTGCCCGCGCAGGCGCGCATCGTAATAAACCGCGTCGTCGCTTGAGGCGGCGGTGGCCGGGCGCGGCAGCGCTTCGGCCAAGTCGCCATACAAGCGTCCACCCGCAGCATCGACCACTTCGCCATGCACTTCGTCGGCGGTGTCCCAGCTGAACATACGTGACACCGCGGGCGTGATCTCGATCGAGGCATGACCCTCCTGCACCGTCACCAGCTCGGACAGGGACATCGCCGAGTCCAGCAGCCAGCGGTCATAGACCTGACCGGCGTAGAAGCGCGCCAGCGCGAAGGAACCCACAGCGCTACACATCAGCAGCACCAGCAGCGGCAGCCACAGGCGGCGCAGCAGCAGGCTCCGCAGGCTGTGCACGCGCTCAGTCACCGCTGGCCTCCAGGCGATACCCCAGGCCACGCAGCATGCGGATGCCGACGCCGGCACGCGCCTGTTCCAGCTTGCGGCGCAGGCGACTGACATGCACTTCGATCACCGACAGGTTGGCGTCGTGGTCCCAGCTGTACAAAGCGTCGAACAGGCGCTGCTTGGTGACGGTGCGGCCGGGATGCTGCATCAGTGCTTCGACCAGCGACAGCTCGCGGGCGGTCAGTTCGATGCGCTGGCCGTCCACCTGCGCCTCATTGCGGATGCTGTCGAAGCACAGGCGGCCCAATCGCTTCTGCGCCGGTGCGTCACTGCGGCGGCGCGACAGCGCACGCAGGCGCGCTTCCAGCTCGCCCAGTGCGAACGGTTTGGCGAGATAGTCGTCGCCACCCCGGTCGAGGCCGAGGATGCGGTCCTCCACGCCGTCGCGCGCCGTCAGGATCAGCACCGGCAGGATCACACCGTCGTTGCGCAGGCGCGAGAGCAGGTCGAGGCCATCGACGTCGGGCAATGAAAGGTCGAGCACCATCACGTCATATGGCGCGCTGGCCAGTGCAGCGGGTGCATGCAGCCCGCGCGAGAGGTGGTCGCACAGATGACCCGCGCCCTGCAGGGCACGGATCAGTCCATCGGCCAGGGCGGCGTCGTCTTCGATCAACAGGATTCGCATTGCAAGCTTCGTGCAAGGTTGGGGCAAGATTGGCGCAAGTGCGTCACCTTACCGTGACGCGCATGAATTTCTCCCCTTGCCTTGCGGCTGTGTTGGCCGCCCTCCTGTGCGCACCTGCGGCGTCGGCACTTTCCCTGCAGGAGGCGCAGCGCGCCATGGAAGCACACAACCCGGACCTGCGTGTGGCGGCACTGGCGCTGCGTGGCGTGCAGGGCGACGCGCAGACGGCGGCGCTGCGTCCAGCGACCGAGCTGTCGATCGGCACCAGCAAGCTCAGCCCCAGGCACGGCGTCGGCCCCGGACGCTGGCAGGACAAGCGGATGGACAGCACCGTGGGCCTGGGCTGGACCTGGGAACGCGGTGGCAAGCGCGCGTTGCGTATCCGCCAGGCCGATGCGCTGCTGGAGGTGGCCGGACTGGACATGCTCGACACCCGGCGGCGCCAGCAGGTGGCGCTGCACGAAGCCTACTTCGGCCTGAAGCGCGCGCAGGAGCGGGCGCAGATTGCCGAGGCCAACCGCCAGAGCTCGACCGAGCAGATGGCGGCGGCGGCCAAGCAGGTTGCTACCGGGGCGATGGCGCCGGTGGATCGCGCGCGGCTTGCGGTGGACGACCTGGCCGTCGCCGACGCGGCGCGCGAGGCGGCCCTGGATCTGCGCGATGCGCGGCATGCGCTGGGCCTGCTGCTCGGCAGCGACGACAACCACGACCTCACTGCCGATGACCCCTGGCCGGATGCCAACAGCGTGGCCGATGTGCGCGCGTTCGACCCGCAGCAGCGTGCCGATCTGCGCGCAGCGCGTTCGCGCCTGGCCGCGGCCGATGCCGGTGTAGCACTGGCGCGCAGCGAGCGCCATCGCGATGTCCAGCTGGGTGTGGAAGCCGAACGCGAGCCGACCGACATCAGCGGTGTGACCTGGGGCGTGTCGTTGACCATCCCACTCGGTGGCCCATCGCGTGCACGCGGCGCGATGCAGCGTGCCGAGGCCGACCGTGATAGTGCGGCGCTGGAACTGCAGGTGCTGCAGCGCGAAGCGCGCGCCGAACTTGACCTGCTGCAGGCCAGTGCGCAGTCCGCCGCGCAGCGCCGCAGCGACTACGAAGGACTGCAGTCCGACGCCGCGCGCAAGGCGGTGCAGGGCATCGAACTGGCCTACCGGCGCGGCGCCGCCAGCCTGACCGATCTGCTGGATGCGCGCCGCAGCTGGCGCGAATTCGAGGCCGCGTTGATCGAAGCGCGTGCCGACCATGCCATTGCCCTGGCGCGCTGGGAAGCGGCCACATCCGTTGTTGAAGGAGCGTCCCGATGAAGTCCACCGTCGCCCGTCGCCTGCGTGCACAACATACCGTGCTGCCGGCCCTGCTGGCGCTGGCCCTGCTGGGCGGCTGCGGCCGCGAACCGGCGTCATATACCGAGGACGCGCCGCAGGTCAGTGCCGGCCAGATCCAGTTTCCAGCCGGCAGCCGCCAGCTGGACGTGCTGCGCAGCGAGGCGGTGACCGCCGGCGCCAGCGCCAGCCTGCAGCTGCCGGGCCGGGTGGCCTGGGACGAGACACGCTCCAGTGCACTGCGCACGCCGTTGCCGGGTCAGGTGGCGCGCATCGAGGCGCAGCCGGGGCAGAGAGTGAAGGCAGGGCAGGTCATCGCCTGGATCACCTCGCCGGAGTTCGGCCAGGCCCAGGCCGAGGGCGCGCGTGGCCGTGCCGAACTGCAGCAGGCACGCAAGGAGCTGGAGCGCACCCGCGAGCTGCACGCCGCGGGAGTGGCGTCGGGCCGTGAACTGGATGAAGCCGAAGCGAGCTTTGCCGGCAGCCAGGCCGATCATGCGCGCGCGACTGCATTCGCCCGGGCCTATGGCAATGGCCAGCGCGTGGACCAGCGCCTGCCGCTGCGCGCCCCCATCGATGGCGTGCTGGTGGAGCGGCGGATGAACCCGGGCATGTCGGTCAGTCCCGACAGCGAGCAGCCATTGGCAGTGATCGGCGATCCGGACCGCCTGTGGCTGCTGCTGGATGTTCCTGAAAGCCTGGCAGGGCGGTTGAAGGCCGGCATGCAGGTGAGCGTGCCCGGCGCCGATGGACAGCCGCTGCAGGCGACCCTGCAGCACGTGGATGACTTCATCGACAGTGAGCGCCGCGTGGTGCAGGCGCGTGCCGAGCTGGACAACCGCGCACGTGGCTTCAAGGCCGGGCAGTACGTGCGCGCCCAGGTGGCGTTGCCGTCCGAGGGTGGTGTCTCGCTGCCCGACGCCGCGGTGTTGCTGATCGACGGCAAGCAGGTGGTGTTCGTGGAGGAAGGCAAGGGCCGCTTCGTGCGCCACGCGGTGCACGCCGAGGAGCTGGGTGACGGCCGCCTGTGGGTGCGTGAAGGCCTGGCGCCGGGCAGCAGAGTGGTCGTCGAGGGCGGCCTGCTGCTGCAACAGCTGGTGGACAGCGCGCCGGCAGCCGTCAGCACCGGCACCGGGCGCGCCGCCCCATGATCGATCGCCTGATTGCCTATTGCCTGCGCCAACCGCTGATGGTGATGCTGGCGCTGCTGCTGTTCATCGGCGCTGGCATCGCCGCGTTCCGCGTGCTGCCGGTGGAAGCCTTCCCGGATGTGTCCGACACCCAGGTGACGGTGGTGTCGCTGCACCCGGGCCGTGCCGCCGAAGAGGTGGAGCGTGAGGTGACGACGCCGCTGGAAGTGGCGCTGTCCGGCATTCCGCATTCGGTGCGGGTGTTCTCGCATACGCAGTTCGGCCTGTCGATGATCATCCTGACCTTCGACGACAAGGCCGATGACTACTTCGCACGCCAGCAGGTGCTGGAGCGCCTGCAGGGCGTGGAGCTGCCGGAAGGGGTGACCCCGGAGCTGGAGGCGATGAGCTCGGCGGTGGGCGAGATCTACCGCTATGTGCTGAAAGGCCCGCACCTGACCCCGACCCAGCTGCGCACCGTGCAGGAATGGACGATGGAGCGCAGCCTGCGCACCGTTCCTGGAGTGGCCGATGTGATCAGCTTCGGTGGCTTTGCGCGCACCTTCCAGGTCAAACCGGATTTGGACAAGCTGCGTGACCGCGGCATCAGCCTGGGTGAATTCGCCGAGGCGCTGGAGAAGGGCAGCGCGAATGCCGGCGGAGGCTACGTGGAACGCGGCCAGCAGCAGTTCCTGATCCGCGGCGTGGGCCTGATGCGTTCGCCGGCCGACATTGGCAACGTGGTGGTGACGCAGCGCGGTGGCACGCCAATCCTGGTGCGCGACCTTGCCGGTATCGCCGATACCGGCCTGCCCCGGCAGGGCCTGGTCGGCCAGGATGACAATGACGATGCGGTGTTCGGCATGGTGCTGATGCGCAAGGGCGAGAACCCGTCCGACGTGCTCGACGCCCTGCATGCGCGCATCACCGAGATCGAAGCGAAACAGCTACCGGCCGGGGTCAGCATCGAGCCGTTCTACGACCGCTCGTGGCTGGTGTCGACCACGTTGAAGACCGTGTTCCGCAACCTGCTTGAAGGCGCGGTGCTGGTGTTCCTGGTGCTGTGGTTGTTCCTGTACAACGCCCGCGCCGCGCTGATCGTGGCGGCGATGATGCCGCTGGCCCTGCTGTCGACCTTCCTTGGCCTGCATCTGTGGGGCGTACCGGCCAACCTGTTGTCGCTGGGTGCGATGGACTTCGGCATCATCATCGATGGCGCGGTGATCGTGACCGAACACATCGTGTCGCGGCTGTCGAAGCTGCCGCCGAACGCTGACAGGAAGACGCGCTTCTCTACCGTACTCTCGGCAGCCTCCGAAGTGGGGCGCCCGACGTTCTTCTCGATGCTGATCATCATCGCCGCGCACATCCCGATCTTCACCCTGCAGCGCCAGGAGGGCCGAATGTTCGCGCCGATGGCGTACTCGGTGACCTCGGCGTTGATCGGTGCGTTGATCCTCGCACTGACCGTGGTGCCACTGTTCTGCTACTGGTGGCTGCGCCGCGACCGCATGCGCGATGGCAATCCGCTGATGGACCGCCTGACCGGCTGGTACAAGCCGATCCTGGAACGCGCACTTGCCCGTCCGCGCGCGGTGGTGCTGACGGCGGTTGTGCTGCTGGTCGGTACGCTGGCACTGGGCACGCGGCTGGGATCGGAGTTCCTGCCCGAGCTGGACGAAGGCTCGATCTGGCTGACCGCCACGCTCGACCCGAGCACCAGCCTGGCCGAGGCGCAGCAGCAGTCGCGGCGCATCCGCGAGCTGGTCGGCACTTTCCCGCAGGTGTCGACGGTGGTGGCCAAGCTGGGGCGGCCAGAAGACGGCTCCGATGCCAAGGGCGCCAACCAGATCGAGGCGCTGGTGGCGTTGAAGCCTGAGAAGCAATGGCCGAAGGGCGTGGGCAAGCGGCAGCTGGTGAGCGACCTGCAGCGCACGCTGGAGCAGCGCATTCCGGGGCCGGAGTTCTCGATCTCGCAGCCGGTGCGCGACAACATCCTGGAGAGCATCTCGCAGATCAAGGGCCAGGTGGTGATCAAAGTCAGCGGCTCGGATCTGGACGTGCTCAACCAGCAGGCGCAGGCGATCCTGGGGCAGGTGCGTGGCGTGGAGGGCGTAGAGAGTGCCTTCATTGATCGTGACGGCTCATTGCCGCAGCTGCAGATCGAGATCGACCGCGATCGTGCGGCACGCTATGGACTGAATGTGCGCGACATCGACGAGGTGATCGAGACCGCACTGGGCGGGCGCCAGGTTGGTGAACTGTGGGAAGGTGACCGCAGGTTCCCGATCACGCTGCGCCTGGACGACGCCGACCGTGACCTGCAACGGTTGCGCACGGTCCCGGTGGGCATTGGCGATGGCCACACCGTGACGCTGTCCGACGTCGCCGATTTCCGCATGGCCAGTGGCGCGATCAACATCTCGCGTGAGAACGCACAGCGGGTGAAGGCGGTGAGCATCTTCATCGCCGGCCGCGACATGGGCAGCGTGGTGGCCGACATGCGCAAGCGCGTGCACGCCAGCGTGCAGCTGCCGGACGGCTACCGGCTGGAGTGGTCTGGCGAGTTCGAGAACCAGCAGCGTGCGATGAAGCGGCTGGGCTGGGTGATTCCGCTGTCGGTGCTGATCATCTTCGTGCTGCTGTTCGATGCCTTCAAGGACATCAGCAGCGCTGCGCTGATCCTGGCCAACGTGCCACTGGCGATGATCGGCGGCATCCTCGCCCTGTGGCTCACTGGCATCCCGCTGTCAGTGTCGGCGGCGATCGGTTTCATCGCGTTGTTCGGGCAGGCAGTGCTGAACGGGGTGGTGATGCTCAGTCGCTTCGCGCAGCTGCGCGAGCAGGGCATGGACCTGCTGCAGTCGGTGGTACAGGGCTCGCTGCAGCGCCTGCGCACGGTGCTGATGACTGCACTGCTGGCGATGTTCGGCCTGCTGCCGATGGCGACCTCGCATGCGATTGGTGCCGAGACCCAGAAGCCGCTGGCGGTGGTGGTGATCGGCGGCCTGCTGTCGGCGATGCTGTTGACCCTGCTGGTACTGCCCACGCTGTACTACTGGGTACACCGGCGTCGCGAGGCCCATGGCGCCTGACCTGACTGTAGAGCCGAGCCCACGCTCGGCTGCTTCTGGCCTTCGCGCGAAGAGCAGCCGAGCATGGGCTCGGCTCTACCGACTCCCTGCGACACGCGCAGATGCAGCAGGCCAGCAGATGCGGGGCCGGGCAACCGTTGCCCGGCCCCGCCGAACCGATCAGAGGTAGTGAAGGTCGATGCCTATCATGCTGCGCAGACCTTTGGCGTTCTCAAGTTCGTCACCCTCAAGATCAACACCCAGCATCGTCACCCGCATGTTGGCAGAGACCTTTGCGAATCCTGGGTCGCGAGGATCGCCAATGCGCATGTAGTTGCCCGGATCGTCCACCCGGACCACATGGCTGCCGCTTCCTGATGAATGGAGCATTGCGAAATCGACCTGCTTTCCATCAGCGACGCCGTGAGGGATACGGAGTTCGACCATTGCCAGGTGGTCGTCATTCTCGGTGGCGAGGATGAAGCCATCCTTGGGAATTGGATTGTCGATGAGCAGGAGGTCGCGGAACTTCAAACCCACATGGGTCCTGGCAGTGCAGTCGATCGACAGCTGTGCGTTGCGGTGCTCCACAAAGGCCCATTTGCCTTCCGTGGTCGGTTGCGGGGCCAGCTCACCGAAGTCCAGCGCGCCGCCATCCGGTAGGGACAGCGTGCAGGATTCCGGCTGGATCGTCCCCGATACCGACAGCTCGCTTGCCTGTACAAGCGAAGCGGGGACACACGCACTGAGCAGTAGTGCTGCAACTGCCTTGTTCTTCATGAAGGTACTCATTTCGCCTCTTCCTTAAAGGTAGAGCAGTTCCATTACCATCTGACCAACGATATCCACCTCGTTCACTGCATCAAATTCACCTCGTGGCTTCAGGCTTGGCGTGATATTGATGTCGAACGTGGCATGACGGGCGCCAGATAGAGTGGAGCCGCCGGCCAGAACCATGACGTGATCGTGATCCTTGGAGCGGACTTTGTTGTCCAAGGTCATCGCGTTGTTGTCCAGCTTTCTGCGCGCAAATGGATAGGACTTGGCGTCAGCCTGGCCGTTTGTCAGATGCACTTCGTACCATCCGAGACTCTTCGAGCTGTCATTGCTGGGATAGATATGGAAGATGTCATCAAATCCACCATCGACCGTTGCGGTATCTGCAAACTGCAGGCCGAAGCGCGCGGGGAACGCGCAGGTGACAGTGCCCGGCAGCGTGATCGTGGAAAGCTCGGTAGACCGATCGGGTGGGAGCTTGTCCAGATCCTGCTGCGGAATGGTGAACTCATTGCCGTTGACGGACAGCTCGCAGGCACTGGGGTGGATGCTTCCGCTGACTTTCAGCTCGCTGGCATTGACATGCATGGCCGAGCAGCCGGCAAACGCCAATGCCAGCAGCGAGTGCGGGATGAATCGATTTTTCATGGGGAATTTCCCTTGCTGGAGAAGAAGCCCGCCATAGAGTAAGGCGGGCACCTTCGATTACAGGTACTTCAGCTCGATGGTGGCCTTGCCGTCCAGCGACACCTCATTGGTCAGGTCCAGGTGCTCCGTACCCACCACAGCGGCGTCGATCGTCAGGGTCGCGCGGGCGTTGGTAGCCGATGCAGCAGCGAGCGAACCGTCCTGGGCCTGCCAGGCGGTGAGCTGGTTGGGTGCGACCACGGTCGCGGCAGTCCACGTCGCCCCCAGGTCAGCGGACGTCACGAAGCTGGCGTCGCCGGCGTCAGCCGTGCCTCCGTTCAGCGAAATCACGTAGGCGCCGATGTTGCTGCTACCGCTGACACCCAAACCATAGGCTTGCTCTGCATTGGCCCCCATCTTTGCCACGGCAACGGCATCATCCGCGACGGTTCCCGACTGGTCATCCGTCACCAGCAGTGCGAACTGCGACTTCGAGGCGCAGGAAACCAGGACATCGGTGCTCTGGCGGCCGATGTGGGTCGGCTGATTCTCACTGAGCTTGCTGGCATGGAAGTTGCCCAGGTCGAGTTCGGTCTTGGTCAGGCTCAGCTGGCAGGACGGCGGGGTCACCTTGCCGGTCACGTTCAGGGTCACGCTGGCATTGGCGGTTGCGCTTGCGGCCAGGGCCGCAGCGGCCAGTGCAATCATCTTCAACTTCATGGTGATCTGTTCTCTTTGAAATCGATAGGCCGATGCGGGCACTATCGGGGGATGGAATGCCGGCAGAACCGGCAGGCGCCGCATCGCGCCGGGGAGGTGGGTTTGCGGCCGTACTACGGCCGGCATATCGCGGTTCCCTGTTCGAAGAACGCGTCATTCGACGCCGGTGTTTCCAAGGCCAATTCGAGCGTGCAGCGCTGGCCTTCGCCCAGTTGCACCTCAATCGGTACGCCGGGTTCCACGTTCGGGATGAAGATGCGACCGCGCTCGGCGACCGCACTGACGATCTGGCCCGCAGCCAGAACAAGCTTTCCCTTTTCAAGCGGTTGGCCGTGCTCCAGCGTGGCCAGCACGTACACGCGGCGGGTTTCCTGGGTGCGGAACTGCACCTTGGGCACCGCACCCCGCGCGACGTGCAGGGAATACACCGCGTTGTGCACATCCACCTTGGACGGCAGCGTGGTGCCATCCACCTGCACGCGCGTGGCGACATAGGGACGGATGCGCGGAATGGCGGCAAATCCGCGGCGATTGGTCCAGACGCTGCCGGCGTCGGTTTCCAGGCGCACGCCCGGCCGGCGATCCACCTGGGCAATGCCGAAGGTGTCCTGCAGCGGCTGCGGCGAGAAGATCAGGCCGTAGCGGTGCAGCGCCAGGCCGCCACTGGCGGCCAGATTGATATGGGTGTTGCCCTGGCTGTGCGAGGCGCTGCCCGACAGGTGCGCGCGGCGTGTCATCCGCCCGGCACCGACGGAAAAACGGGGGCTGGACTCGCTCTGGCGGATATGTTCGACCGAGGTGCGCCAGGCCAGTTGCGAGTCCAGGCGACCGGACGCGTCCACGGTGAAGGTCTCGGTGCCGCGGCTTTTCCGGGCGCTGCTGCGCACCGAGGTGTTGCCCAGCGGCAACGCCCACGACAGCTGTGCGCTGCGATCGGTGCCCCTTGCTCCACCCTGCGTCGATTGCACCGAGGCGGTGAGCAGGCTGCGGCCAACGCGGTGCGACCAGCCTGCGGACAGGTGGCTGCTGCTCTGGCCATCGAAGCGGCGGCGCGGCGACCAGGATACGTTGAAGCTGCCAAGCCGTGACGTACTGAAAGCCAGGCCGGCGGAGGCCTGCCAGCGCGTGCGCGTGGGCAACCATTCGTCGTCGCGTGGTTGCAATGCCGTGTACAGGTCGGCGTAGTTCGCGCTCTGCCGTAGCATGCCAAAGTAGGCGCTGATGCCGTTCATGCGCGTGTTGGCGCGCATATCCAGCGCATAGCCCACGCCCACGCGGGAGGAGGCGGCAGTGAGCCGGGCACTCAATGCCATCTCCGCATTGCCGCGCGTGATCTGGTCGAGGCCGATGGCCACCGCACGGTACTGCCCGGTCAGCAGGAATCCGGAACTGGCGACAGCATCGGCCTTGGGGAGGCGCCAGGCGGTGCTGGCAGTGACCACGGCCTGTGGACCACCGGGAGCGTGGGCCACCGTATCGCGCAGCTGGCCGGCAGCAAAGGTCTTTCCGGGGCGCGCAAGCGTGGCACGGCTGAAGCTGGAGGCAGGCACCACGAAGGTACGTTCACCATCGTGCTCGTGCACGGTGACGTCCAGGTCGGTGGTGCTGTTGCGCAGCGAGAAACCAGACAGGCTGAAAGGCCCGGGCGGTACCAGCGTGGTATGCAGCAGCACACCCGCCTGGTGGATCTCGATGCGCGCTTCACTGCTGGCGATGCCTTCCACCAGAGCGCCTGCCGACGCCTCGGCCACGGCCAGTGCGGACTCGGGCACCAGCAGCACGCCATTGATCGGAATGCCGGTGAACAGCGGATTGGCCGAGGAGACATGGCCGAGCCGCAACAGCGCGCGTCGGCGCGGCAGGCTGCGTTCGATATAGCTGTCCTGGAACTGCAGCCGCTTGCCGCCTGGGTCGGCGCTCATTGACTGGCGGCTGCGGAACATCCAGCCCGCCGCATTGAAGCCCGTCTCGGTATAGGCCGAGTAGGAGGTGCGCGTGTTCCCGCCCGCGGCGATGGTGCTGGAACTGAGGGTGTAGTTCAGAAGTCCACCGATGCCGCCGCGTTCCACATCGACGGCGTCGACCGGGGAGTCGTCCAGCGCATCTTCGGGCACCACCAGGTGCAGCTGCTGCGTGCCGGGCTCCGGGCGGATCACCGCCTGCGGCCAGGCATCGCGCAGGTCGAACGTGGCCTCGTCGTCCATATGGTCGAAGCTGGCTGGCCAGCGCAGGCGTGCCCTGCGCAGCAACGCCATGTCGGCCAGCAGCTGGCCCTCCTCGCCGAAGCGCGCATGAAGCTGGGCGCCGGTCCTGCCGTTGACCGTCACCGTGACCCGATGCGTGCCTGGCGCAAAGCGCGGCTCATGCCGGAACAGTTCGGCCAGGGCGGGGTCCAGGCCACGCGCAGCCAGCGCCCTGCGATCAAACTCCATCGCCTGGGTACCGGGGTCCGCGCTGGCTACAGGCGCATGCACGAGGCTGGCCAGCGCCGCCACCAGTGTTGTGCGCGGCAGCCGGATCAGGCCAGTCTGGTGTGTGTCCTGCGTTCCCCGCCTGGCACGTGCCAGGGGGCGTGCGGTCATTGCAGGGGCAGGTCGTAGGTGTCGACGGAGAAGCCGTAGACGCTTGCCGGACTGATCCGCAGCGTGGTGTCGGCGGCCGAGGCTTCGGGCAGCGGCAACGACACGGCTTCGTTGGCGAGCAGGTAGGCGCGCTTCAGCTCCGCGGTCTTGCCCGAGGGCAGCAAGGTGACCGAGGGGGCCAGTCGCACCACATAGGGGCTGTCATTGGTGAGCGTCAGCGTGCGGCTGTCGCGCGACCAGGTCAGCAGTTTCCACGGGGCATCATTGCGTGGCAGGCCTTTGGGGTGCAGCAGCAGCGGCAGGTTCTGGCGCACGCCGATACCCACCGTGGCCTTGCCGGTCTCCTGGTTGGGCTGGCCGATACCCTCGAAGGTCACGCGCTTCAGGCGCTGGGTCTTCAGCGGTTCACCCTGCAGGATGAAGCGCACCAGCTGTTGCTGGCCTGCATCCACGCGCGCAATGGGCGGGGTGGCGATCACTACGGTGTCCGGGTCTTCGGGAATGTCCAACACCACGGTGTGCAGCAGCGCGGGGGCCTTGTCGGTATTGGTGACAGTGGTGGTCGTTTCGCCATCGGCCTCATCGAGGATGACGATGGTGGATTTGGGCTGCATGCCATCGGCCAACGCCGGGGCCGCGGCCAACGCACAGGCGGCCACAAGGACAGAGCGGTACAGGTTGGAGCGGACGAGATGCATGACGGACCACCACAGAGTGCTTCCAGCAGGCGGCGGCAACTGTGCCGCCTGCAGAGGGTTCGAAGGATGCCCCCTGACTCGGAGTTGAGGTTGGGGGCAGACTGGATTCTGTGGTGGATGCAGCGGGTGAAACATCGGACGATGACGATAGTTCGCACGCTTGACGCATGTGTCGTCCGCTTGATGATCGGTGCAGACGCGGTGCGGTGCGGACTGTGCTGTCGCTAGACCATCCCTCCGTTGGCGCGCAGCGCCTGGCCGTTGATCCATCCGCCATCCGTGCCAGCCAGGAACCCCACCGCGCCGGCTATGTCTTCCGGCGTACCCAGCCGCTCCAGCGGGTTCATCCTCGCCAGCCGCTCGATCAGTTCCGGCGATTTTCCCTCGAGGAACAAGTCGGTGGCGGTCGGGCCTGGGGCCACTGCATTCACGGTGATGTTGCGCCCGCGAAGCTCCTTGCTGAGGATCGCGCCCATCGTCTCCACCGCTGCCTTGCTGGCCGCGTACACGCTGTAGTTCTCCAGCTTGATGCCAACCACGCTGGTGGACAGGGTGATCAGGCGGCCACCGTCGCGCACCCGTCGCGCGCTCTCGCGCAGCACGTTGAAGGCGCCTTTCAGGTTGATCCCGATCACCCTCTCGAACAGGGCATCGTCGCTGTCGGCCAGCGGCGCCAACTGCAGCACGCCGGCACTGTTCACCACTACGTCGATACCGCCGAAGCGCGCCTCGATGGCATCGAACAGCTGCCGCACCGCCTGAGGATCGGCGACATCCGCCTGCAGCGCGATGGCCTGCGCGCCGGCTGCGCTGAGCTCGGCCGCCAAAGCTTCGGCGTCGTCGCGGCGCCCCGCATAGTTGATCGCGAGCGCGTGGCCATCGGCGGCCAGGCGGCGGGAGATGGCGGCGCCGATGCCACGGGAGCCGCCGGTGACCAGGGCGACAGAGCGGGCGGGGGAGAGGGTCATGGTCGGTTCCAGCGGGCGCGCCGGAGTGGCGCAGGGCCATCTTCGCGATATTGCCTTTTCGGATAATCCTGCATAATCCGTCAACATCATTCGGACAACCGAACAATGGACCGCTTCACGGCCATGCGCGCCTTCGTCCGTATCGTCGAGCGCCGCAGCTTCACCCGGGCCTCCGAGGACTTGGGCCTGCCACGGGCCACGGTGACCGACGCGATCAAGGCACTGGAACAGCGGCTGGGCGTGCGTCTGCTGCACCGGACCACGCGGCGGGTGGTGCCAACGCAGGAAGGCGAAGCCTTCTATGGGCGGTGCCTGCGCCTGATCGCCGACATGGACGATGCCGAGGCCGCGTTCCGTGACGCGCCGCCGCGCGGCCCGTTGCGCATTGAAGTGCATGGCACGCTGGGCCGGCACCTGCTGTTCCCGCACCTGCCGCAATTCCTGCAGCGCTACCCGGAGATCGAACTGGAGGTCAGCGAAGGCGACCGCTATGTCGACCTGCTGCGCGAAGGCGTGGATGCGGCGTTGCGGGTGGGGACGCTGGCCGACAGTGATCTGGCGGCGCGCCGGTTGGCGATGCTGCGCGAGGTGACGGTGGCCGCGCCGGGCTACCTGCAGGCCAAGGGCGTGCCGGCCAGCATCGATGCCCTGCAGGACGGCCACCAGATGGTCGGCTACCGCTCCAGCGCCAGCGGCCAGCTGATTCCGCTGGAGTTCCAGCAGGGCGGGCAGGTGCACTACGTGCCGCTGCCGGCGCGGGTGCGTGTGTCCGGTGCAGACGCCTTCCTTGGTGCCGCGCTGGCAGGCCTGGGCATCATCCAGGCGCCGCGCTACCGGATGGACCCGTACATTGCGCGCCGGCAGCTGGTGGAGCTGCTGCCGGAGGCGCCGCCGACGCCTAGCCCGTTGAGCCTGGTCTACCCGCGCAACCGCACGCCGTCGCCGCGCTTGCGGGTGTTCATCGACTGGGTGGCCGGGGTGTTCGAGCAGACCGGTGTTGCCGGCCAGCGGCCGGCACTACCGAAGCGGCGCTCCTGAAACGCCACGACGGGATAGCTGTGTCGGGGTAGTGCTGGCCGCTGGCCGGCAGCTGCAATGCGGCAGCTGCAATGCGCTTGATGCACCGGTAGTGCCGGCCAGCGGCCGGCACTACCGGGCTGCGGCGCTCGGCAACACCAGCTCGAACACGGTGCCGGTGTCATCGGACGCAACACTCACGCTGCCGCCATGCGCCTGTGCAATCGCGCGGGTGATCGCCAGGCCCAGCCCCGCACCTTCGTGGCGGCCACGCTCGCCGCGGTAGAAACGATCGAACAGGCGCGGCAGCGCTTCGGCGGAAATCGGCGTGCCGACGTTGTGCACGCTGACCCTGCACACGCCATCGGCCTCGGCCAGCCGTACCCGCACTTCGCTACCGGCAGCGGCATGCTTCAACGCGTTGGACAGCAGGTTGGCAATCGCCCGGTGCAGCATCAAGCGGTTGCCTTCCACGCTCGCCACACCTTCGCGGCGCAGGGTCAACTGCCGGTCCTCGGCCAGCAGGTCGTAGAACTCGAGCAGCGAATCCACCACCCCATCCAGCGCCACCGGCTCGCGCGAAGGCAGCGCGCCCGGTGCTTCGGCCTGCGCCAGGTACAGCAGGTCGCCCACGGTCTGTGCCAGCTGCTGCAGTTCCTCGGCACACGACGCCAGCGTCTCGCGGTAGGCCTCGTTGCTGCGCGGGTGCGCCAGCACCACCTGCACCTGGGTGAGCATATTGGTGATGGGCGTACGCAGCTCGTGGGCGAGATCACCGGAGAACTCGGTCAGCCGCGCGAAGTCCTGCTGCAGGCGTGCCAGCATGCCGTTGAGGGTCTGCGCCAGCTGCTCCAGTTCGGCCGGTGCACTGCGCGCGCTCAGGCGGCGCTGCAGCCGGCCAGCGGTGATCTGCCTTGCCTCATCGGCCAGCGTGCGCAGCGGCCGCAGCGTGCGCCGCACCACGTAGCCGCCGAGCAGGCTGCTGGCCACTGCGGCGCCGATGATGGCGATCGCCAGCAGGTGGCGGAAGCGCTCCAGGAAGTCGGCATGGCGGTTGTCATCGATGGCCAGCAGGGTGACCAGCTGGCTGCTGTCGGCCAGCGTCTGGCGCAGGTGCAGGGCGTGCATGCAGCGACCATCGGCGAGGATCCAGTCGTGCCGCCGTGGCGTGGCATCGATGGGCTGGCTGCGTGCATGCTCGCGCAGCAGCGCCGGCGCAGTGGAGAACAGCACGGCTCCGCTCCCATCAACAATGTGGAAGGCGATATCGGGATGGTGGCCGAGCGCCTCTGCTAACCGCGGCCCGCGTGCGGTGGCGGGCCCATTGTCAGCGAGGTCGCGGATCAACGCGATCTTGTTTTCCAGTTCGATGAAGTCCTGGGCAACAAGATCATGGCGGGCGCTGACATAGATCGCCACGCCCAATGCGGCCAGCACCAGCGTGGCCACGATGGCGAGCAGCAGTGTCAGCCGTACCGCAATGGAACGACGCAGGCTCATCCGCTGTGCACTGCACCGTCGTCCGGCGCCTCCAGCACATAGCCCATGCCGCGCACGGTGACGATCAGCTTGGCATCGAAGTCATCGTCGATCTTCGCGCGCAGGCGGCGGATCGCCACGTCGATCACATTGGTGTCGCTGTCGAAGTTCATGTCCCACACCTGTGATGCGATCAGTGAGCGCGGCAGAACTTCGCCCTGGCGACGCGCCAGCAGCTCCAGCAGGATGTATTCCTTCTGGCTGAGGGCGATGCGATGGCCGCCGCGTTCGACCCGGCGGCGCAGGGTATCCACCACCAGGTCGGCGATGACGATGCGCTCGGCCTGCGGCTGTGCCTGGCCGCGACGCAGCAGGGTGCGTACCCGCGCCAGCAGCTCGGCGAAGGCGAACGGCTTGGCCAGGTAGTCGTCGGCACCCAGTTCCAGGCCCTGCACGCGGTCGGCGATGCTGCTGCGCGCAGTCAGGAACAGCACCGGCACCTGCCATCCGGCGGCGCGCAGCCGCGACAGCACGTTCCATCCATCCAGGCCAGGCAGCATCACATCGAGAATGATCAGCTGGTACTCGCCACTGCCGGCCAGATGCAGCCCGTCGATGCCGTTGCAGGCGAGATCGACCACGTAGCCGGCCTCGATCAGGCCCTGGCGCAGGTAGTTGCCGGTCTTGGGTTCGTCTTCGACGATCAGCAGTTTCATGGTGTGCCCATCATCGCAGCTTGGGCACGGGTCGGTGGTGCCGGTTCACGCCAACGGATCCAGCGTGCCGAGGATCGCGACGCAGGCCAGCACCAGTATCGCCAGCAGCGATTCGCAGGCCAGGCTGTAGCGCAGGGAACGCAGCGGCGGCGGTTGCCAGCCGCCATGGATGGAAACCGCCAGTGCCGGCACCAGCCGCCAGCGGTGCAGTGCCGCCAGCCCCAGCATGCCGCCCACCAGGGCCAGCTTGAGCAGCAGCCAGCGCCCGTGTGCGGTACCGGTCAGGGTCTGTACGGAACCGCCGAGATTGATATAGGTATAGGTGCCGGTCATCGCCAGGGTGGCGACGATGACCGTGCCGGGCAGGGCGAAGCTGTGGGCGGCCTGCCACAGTGCATGGGTGCGTTCGCGCAGGGGCAGGCCTTGTGGACGCAGCGCCAGTTGCAGAATGGCGGCGATCGCGCCGACCCAGGCGCCGGCGGCCAGCAGGTGCACGATGCCGGCCAGCAGCCGCAGCGTGCCACCGATCCCATCGCCCGCAGCGGCGTGGCCGTTCCAGGACAGGCTGGCCAACGCCGTGGCAGACAATGCGAGCAGGGCCACGCGGCGCAGGCCCTGCAGCGGCGTGGCGAATGCCAGCAGGGGCAGCATCGCCAGCACCGCCACGGTACGCAGCAGGCCGGCTTTACCCACCGGCGTACCGGTGAGGAACCAGTGCGCCGTTGCAGGGTCGATGTCGGCCGGCGCGATGCCGAGGACAACGGACAACCGGGTGATGGCATCGGTGACCACCAAGGCCAACGCGATCAGGGCGAGCGCCAGCGAGACGCCGCGCGGCAGCCCCGGACGGACGAACAGCATCGGCCCGAACAGCAGCATCAGCACCAGGTACAGCGCCAGCCGCAACGCATACGGCGAGAGCTCGGCCACGTCGGCAGCCTTACTTCACGGTGAAACGGTACGTGCCAGTGATCGGGTGGCTGTCCTGGCCGACCGCGCGCCACTGCAGTGCGTAGCTGCCTGCCGGCAAGGGCTTGGCGAAGCGTGCGCGCAGCGTGTGGCCATCTTCGGAGAGCTCCTGCGCAGTGGTGGGCATGGCCATCTTCATGCGGCCATGGTCCATGCTCAGCTCGATGCGGGTGGCACGCGGCATCACCTTTTCACTGAACTGCAGCTCGATCTGGCTGGCCGGGGCCACGATCGCGTCGGCGGCCGGCGTCGAGCGCACCAGGCTGGGATGGGCCAGCGCCAGCGGCGCAAGCGCGAGGCCGGACAGGAGAAGAACAAGGGCAGTGGAGCGGAGCAGGGGGTGGGTCATGCGTGGGACACCTGTGGAAGACGTGGCCCACAGGGTGGAGGGCAGCGCCTTTCGCCGCCCTGACCCTTGCATTACCGATCTGTAATGTTCCTTCCGGCCGCTGGCCGGCATCACAGCGCTGCCAGCGGCCCCTGCATGCGATGGAAGCTGCCATCGGTGGCGGTGAACCAGGCCAGCGAACGCCCGCCCACGAAATCGTCGACATGCACGACCGTAGCGCCATCGGCTTCCTGCCACGAAATGGCATAGATCCCTTTGCTGATCCGCTGCCACTCGCAGGCGGCTTCGCCCTGCGCACCGGCATAGGCGCCGGAGACGATGGCGTACTGCACGTGGCGGCCATCGGCGCTGTAGACATTGTCGGCGGCCAGGCCGTCATAGCTGACGCGGAAGCGGCGGCCAGCGAACAGGGGAAGGTCAGCCGCGGTGTTCATCGGATCGCCACCGGGTTGATGTTGACCTGGGTCGAGCCGACGTACAGCGGCTGGCCGAGCACGAACAGGAATTCCCAGGCGCTGTCGCGCACCAGCGCACGGCTGTCGATCAACTCCAGGTTGTAGATGCCGCGCTTGGCCAGCATGTACTGGTTGATCGGGAACTCCTCGGCACCGTTCGGGTTCGGGTAGACCTCCGAGGCCCAGGTGTCGCCACCGAAGGCGACGATGCCCTGGTCGGCCAGCCACTTCGCGGCCTCCATGCCGATACCCGGTTCCACTTCCAGGAACTGCTTGTCGTCCTTGCCGATCAGTTCCAGCCAGCCGGTGTTGAACAGCACCACGTCGCCCTTGCGCAGGCTCAGTCCCTGCTTCTTCAGCACGGCCTGGATGTCGGCCACCGTGAACTCGGTGCCGCCGGGCACGATCGCCTTGCCGTAGTACGCGGTCATGTCCAGCACGACGCCGCGGGTGACCATCGGCGGTACCTTCTCGACGCCGAGCTTGCGCACACCGTCCACGGTGACGAAGTCGGCAGCCTTGTTGCCGTTGTAGTAGACGTTGTCGATGCCGATATGGCCGATGCCGTTGAGCTGGGTGCCAACGCCGGTCCAGGCGTTCACCAGTTCATCGTTGAAGGTGAACTTGTTGGGGCCCAGCGACGTGCCGGCCTGCTGGCCGACCTGCACGTTGTACAGGCGGAAGCTGCGGTGGCGGAACGCAGGCAGGTTCTTGTCCACCGGCACCGCCAGCGGATAGGTCTTGCCGGTCCTGACCAGCGATACCGCGTGCTTGACCACGTCGGCGGTCAGCAGGTTGGCCGCGCCGATCTCGTCGTTGGCGCCGTAGGCAGAGGGATACCAGTCCTCGGCGGCAGCCTGGAAGGACAGCGGCAGGGTGGCCAGCGCAAGCGCGGCCAGGGTCTTCATCGTCATGGCAAAGCTCCGGTAACTGTCAGGCCGTCGCGGGGGGGGGCAAGCGGGGCATGCGGCGCGGCGGCACCGGCATGGGCCGGGAAGTGCGGCAGCACGTACTCGGCGATTTCGTGGAAGGTATCGGCCAACGGTCGTTCGTTGCGGCGGAACTGCAGGCCGATGTGGTCGACACCGGCCGCCTGCATGGCGTGCAGTTCGGCCAGCAGGGCGTCGCGGCCGCCGCGCAGGCCGAAGCGCCAGCGCTGCAGGGGGGCATCGGCGTCGGCCACCAGGTCCAGGTGGATGAAGCTGGCATACGGCTTGTTGCCGGCCACGGCGCGCCACGCTGCCACGCGTTGCCCATGGTCCTGTGGCGTGCCCGGATAGGCCAGGCAACCATCCATGTGCCGGCCGATCCAGGCCGGTTGCTGCTGGGCCAAGCCGGCCACGAACAACGGCAGGGCCGGGCCATCCGCGGGCAGCACGTCCAAACCCTGCGGGAGGTGCGCGGCGGCGCCTTCGCGCAGCAGTGCGATCTGCTCGCGGAAGCGGCTGCCCCGCGTGTCGAAGTCGCGGCCGAACAGCGGGTACTCCACCGGGCGGTCGCCACTGGCTACGCCCAGCAGCAGGCGGTCACCGCTGAGCCGCTGCACGCTGCGCGCCGACTTCAGGGTCAGCAATGGCTCACGGATCGGCAGCACCACCGCACCGGTGCCCAACAGGATGTCATTGGTGATGCCGGCCAGGTAGCCGAGGTAACTGAATACCTCGAACACCTGCGCCGCATCGCCGAAGGCCGGGTCGTACACCGGCACGTCGCGTACCCACAGCGCACGGAAGCCGAGGCGGTCGGCCAACCGTGCCAGTTCCGCATGGCGCTGCAGGTCCGGTTCGCCGGGCAGGCGTCGCGCGGCGCGTCGTGCCTGTTCGCCCAGCGGCGTCCAGTCATTGTCCAGCGGTGCCTCGATGCCGATGCTGAAGCCACCGGCCTGCAGACGCGTCAACGCACTGCCCATGGCGAGGCTCCTCAGTCCCAGTCCGGGGCCAGGCCCGGCGGATCGACTTCGCGGCCGTTGTGGTCAAGCGCGGCGATCGCGGCCATGTCATCAGCATCCAGGTGCAGGTCCTGGGCGAGCAGGTTGCTGGCCAGGTTCTCGCGCTTGGTCGAGGACGGGATGACCGAGTAACCCAGTTGCAGTGCCCACGCCAGCGCGACCTGGGCCACGGTGGCCTGGTGCTTGTCGGCGATGGCGGCCAGCACCGGGTCCTTCAGCACCTTGCCGTAGGCCAGGGTCATGTAGGAAGTGACGGTGATGCCCTGGTCCTGCAGGAAGGCGGTCAGTGCCGGGTTCTGCAGGTAGGGGCTCAGTTCGATCTGGTTGGTGGCGATCTCGCCGGCGCCGACCACCTCGATGGCCTGCCGGGTCAGCTCGATGTTGAAGTTGGACACACCGATCTGGCGGGTCAGGCCCAGCGTCTTGGCTTCAGCCAGTGCGGTCATGTATTCGCGCAGCTCAACGCCATTGCCCGGCGCCGGCCAGTGGATCAGCAGCAGGTCGACGTAGTCGGTGCGCAGCTTGGCCAGGCTGTCGCGCAGGCTCGGGATCAGTCTGTCGGCAGCGTAGTTGTCCACCCAGATCTTGGTGGTCAGGAACAACTGGTCGCGTGCTACGCCGGACTCGGCGATGGCCTGGCCGACCTCGGCTTCGTTGCCGTAGATCTGCGCGGTATCGACCGCACGGTAGCCGACTTCCAGGGCATCGCGCACCGAGTCGATGACGGTCTGGCCGGTCAGGCGGAAGGTGCCGACGCCAAAGGAAGGAACGCTCATGATGGACTCCAGGGACTTCGTTGCGAGCCGGCGGCTCGGGACAGGGCGAAGTGTGGGCGCTTTACATTTGTTGATTAAGCCGTGTATACGGGAAACGCTTTTGCGCCGAGGTAAAAAATGAAAACCACCCTGGATGAGCTGAAGGCCTTCGTGGCCGTGGTTGACAGTGGTTCGATCACGGCGGCGGCCGAGGAGCTGGAGCTGACCATCTCGGCCACCAGCCGCACGCTGGCGCGGCTGGAGGACAAGCTGCAGACCACGCTGCTGCGGCGGACCACGCGGCGGCTGGAACTGACCGAGGAAGGCACGGCGTTCCTGGAGTACGCGCGCACGATCCTGGCCACGGTGGACGAGGCCGAGGAACAGATGGCCGCGCGGCGGCTGCAGCCGGTCGGGCGCCTGCGCGTGGATGCGGCCACGCCATTCATGCTGCACGTGATCGTGCCGTTGCTGGAGGGCTTTCGCGAGCGCTACCCGCAGGTGGAGCTGGAGCTGAATTCCAACGAGGGCATCACCGACCTGATCGAAAAGCGCACCGATGTGGCGTTCCGCATCGGCGTGCTGCGCGATTCCACCCTGCATGCGCGACCGATCGGCCACAGCCGCATCCGCGTGGTGGCCAGCCCCGAGTACCTGCGACGGCACGGCACGCCGACGCGCGTGGAGCAGTTGCGCGAGCACGACCTGCTGGGCTTTACCCAGCCCAGTTCGTTGAACGAATGGCCACTACACGATGCCGATGGCGGGCCTTTCGTGATCGAGCCGGCCATCGCTTCATCCAGTGGCGAGACACTGCGGCAGATGGCGGTGGCCGGGTTGGGCATCGCCTGCCTGTCCGACTTCCTGACCCGGCAGGATCGGCGTGATGGCCGCCTGGTGCAGCTGTTCGCCAAGCAGACGCAGGACGTTCGGCAGCCGATCAACGCGGTGTACTACCGCAACACCGCGCTGGCCGCGCGCATCACCTGTTTCGTCGACCACGTGACGCAGACGCTGGGGCAGCGTCCGTTTGACGAATAAGGAGGGGTAGAGCCGGCCGCTGGCCGGCTGCCGGGAGTGCATCAGTAGATCCACGCCATGCGTGGATGGTGTTTTCCGTCCGGCCAGCGGCCGGCACTACCGTTGGCTGTGCTGCATGTTTCAGTAGATCCACGCCATGCGTGGATGGCGTGTTCCAACCGACCCGCAGCCGGTGTTAGCGGTTGTGCAGCGCCCGCCGATTGCCGATGTGTGCTGCCGCCAGCATCATGCCGCCGCACGCGGTGGTGACGCCATGCCAGAGCAGTGATTCCTTCAGCGGCAGGTACAGCGAGGCTGACAGTAGAAGGATTGCGCCGACGCACGCCAGCCGCAGGGGCCGCCCGCGCCCGTGCCGGTGCAGCCCGGCCGAGGTGCTCGCCAAGGCCAGCGACGAGGCCAGCAGCGCGAACAGCCATTCCCAGCGCGACATCACCAGCAGCACGGTCATCGCGCCATGGCCGGGGTGCTGGAACGAACGCAGCGCCATCATCGCTGCCGGCACGAAGGCCAGCAGCAGGGGCAGGGCGATGCAATGGGCGGCGCAGGCCAGGGACAGCCAGGCACCGGCAAGATCGAAGCGGGGGTGCCAGCGTGCCGAAGTTGGCGGCTGGGCCAGGGCCCTTGCGGGCGTCGTGGGGATGTGGTCCATAATGTTACATAGTAACAATTGGAACGTCCCCCATGAAGCTTTCTGCTGCTCTTTTCCTGCTGCTGGCCGCCAGCGCCGCGCAGGCCCACGATATCCGCCAGCACGCACCGCACGTGCACGGCCAGGCCACCGTCGATGTTGCGCTTGACCAGCAGACGCTGGAATTCGCCCTGCAGGCCCCTGGCATCGGTATCCTCGATTTCGAGCGGCCGCCGGCCAATGCGGCCGAGCAGTCCGCGCTGACACGGGCTACGACAGTGCTGAAGGGCGGCAGCTGGGTCGCCCTGCCCACCGCCGCGGGCTGCCGCCTTTCAGGCAACGATGCCAAGGCCGAGGGATTCGATGCGACGGCTGCAGCACCGCCATCAGGTCAGCATCGGCACGCGGGGTTCAGCGCAACGCTGCGGTACCAGTGCGCCAAGCCGGCCGAGTTGCGCGCCATCGTCGTGCGCTTGCCCGTGCTATTCCCGGGCCTGCATGAAGTGATCGTCAACAGCGCCACCGCGCACGGCCAGAACCGCAGCGTGTTGACCGCGGACAATCTGCGCGTGGTGCTGGCGCCGTGAGCATGCGACCGGTGATCGCGCTGGAGGGCGTGCAGTTCGGCTACGGCCCGCGCCTGGTGCTGGATGTGCCGCGGCTGTGGATCGAGCAGGGCAGCAGCGTGCTGCTGCGCGGGATCAGTGGCGGTGGCAAGAGCACGCTGCTGGGCCTGCTGGCGGGCGTGCTGCTGCCCGGCAAGGGCCGCATCGAAGTTGTGGGCCACGGGCTGCAGGCGATGCGTGGTGCTGCGCGGGACCGCTTCCGCGCCGATCACCTTGGCGTGATCTTCCAGCAGTTCAACCTGCTGCCGTTTCTCAGCGTGCGCGACAACATCGCGCTGGGCCTGCGCTTCTCGCGCCTGCGCAGCGCGCGCATCAGCGGCCCGCTGGATGCCGAGATCGCGCGCCTGCTGCAGGCTCTGCAGCTGGACCCGGCGCTGATGCAGCGGCGCGCGGGTACGCTGAGTGTCGGCCAGCAGCAGCGCGTGGCGGCGGCACGCGCCCTGATCGGCCGCCCGGCGTTGCTGCTGGCCGATGAGCCGACTTCGGCGCTCGACCGCGACGCGGCCACCGCGTTCCTGAAGCTGATGTCGGCGCAGTGCCAGGCGGCCGGCACTACGGTGCTGGTGGTCAGCCACGACGACAGCCTGCAGCCGTTGTTCGACCGCACGATTGCCCTGTCCCAGATCAACCAGGCAGGTGCCGGCCATGCTTGAGCTTGCCTGGACCAGCCTGCGCAGCCGCGCGTTGAGCGTGGGCCTGACCGTGCTGGTCATCACCCTCAGCGTGGTGCTGCTGCTGGGCGTCGAACGCGTGCGCACGCAGGCGCACGAAGGCTTCGCCAGCACGGTGTCGGGCACCGATCTGATCGTCGGTGCGCGTTCGGGGCCGGTGAACCTGCTGCTGTACTCGGTGTTCCATATCGGCGACCCGACCAACAACGTGTCCTGGCAGTCCTACCAGGCGCTGTCCGCGTTGCCGCAGGTGAAGTGGGCGGTGCCGCTTTCGCTGGGCGATTCCTGGCGCGGCTACCGCGTGGTCGGTACCAGCGATGGCTATTTCGAGCACTACCGCTACGGCGCCGGGCACGCGCTTGCGTTTGCGAGCGGACGGCCGTTCGATGACCTGTATGACGTGGTGATCGGTGCCGAGGTGGCACAGGCACAGAAGGTTGGTCTCGGTGACCAGATCGTGCTGGCGCATGGCACCGGCGCGGTCACCCTGGCCACGCATGCCGACAAGCCATTCCGTGTCGCCGGCATCCTGCAGCAAACCGGCACGCCGGTCGACTCGTCGCTGCTGGTCTCGTTGGCAGCGATCGAGGCGATCCATGCCGACTGGCGTTCGGGCGTGCAGCTGCGCAGCCAGAGCGTCAGCGCCGAGCAGGCGCGTCATCTGGATCTGACCCCGACCAGCATCACCGCCTTCATGCTCGGCCTGAACTCGCGCATCGCCACGTTTTCGGTGCAGCGCAGGATCAACGAGTATCCGGACGAGGCGATGCTGGCGATCCTGCCCGGCGTCACGCTGCAGCAGTTGTGGCAGTCGCTGGGGATGGCCGAACGGGCGCTGCAGCTGATCAGCGCGATGGTGGTGGCACTCGGCATGGTCTCGCTGGTGGCGCTGCTGGTCTCGACCCTGCAGGAGCGGCGGCGCGAGATGGCGATCCTGCGTGCCACCGGGGCACGGCCGGGTTACATCGCTGCCCTGCTGGTGGTGGAGGCGGTGGCGACCAGCGCGGTGGCCTGCGCGCTGGCGCTGGTGCTTCTGGTGGCCGCCAGCATTGCCGGGCGCGGCTGGGCGCTGGCCAACTTTGGCCTGTCGATCACCCATGTCTGGCCGGACGGCCGCGAGCTGGCCTGGGTGGCAGGCGTGCTGGCGATCAGCGCTGTGGCCGGGCTGGTACCGGCGTTGCTGGCCTACCGGCGCACGCTGGCCGATGGCCTGTCGCCGGGAGGCTGAGCATGCGCTGGATGCTCTCGCTGCCGATGGTGTTGGCCCTGGCCGCCTGCGAGCGGCCGGCGGATACCGGTGTGCAGGCCTTGCCACCCTCGCCGGTTGTCGACCGCGCTGACGCTGCGGATGCGGCAGAGCAGGAACTGGACTGGTTGCAGATGATGCCGAAGGACGAGCTGGCCGCGCTGGAGCGGGGCGAGGGCCCGGAGGTCGAGCACAACGGCAACCGGCGCATGCCGCAGTTCGGTACGTTCCGTACGGTGGATACGGTGCTGCAGCGACCGGTTCGCCTGCCGGGTTACGTGGTACCGCTGGCCAACGCGCAGGACGGGCGGCTGACTGAATTCCTGTTCGTGCCGTACTACGGCGCCTGCATCCACGTGCCACCCCCGCCGCCGAACCAGATCGTGCACGTGGTGCTGCCACGCCCCATCGCGATGCCGGACATGTACTCACCATTCTTCCTGGCCGGCACCCTGCGTGCCGAACGGCTGGATGACGATCTGGCCGGCTCCGCCTACACCATGCGCGATGCACAGCTGAGGCCTTATGAACCGTAGCCCCTTGTTGCTGGTGCTGGGATGCCTGTGGCTGGCGGGCTGCACGTCGCCGGGCGGCGATGCCGTGGTGGTCACGCCGAAGGACACACCGGCTGCAGTCGCTACGGACGCTGCCGCGATCAACCGTTGGGATGCGTTGCGGCCCGATGAAGTCACCTACCAGCGCCCGCCGCCGCAGATCGGCCTGTCACGCGGTGGCATGGATGGCGTGGGCGGACTGATCGACGACACCGGCTCCGGCACGCCGCCGGGGCAGGAGATCGACCATTCCAGCCCGGACCGCGCCAAGCAGTTCGGCTCCTCGCGCGTGGTCGACGCCGTCGACGGTCGCGCGGTCGATCTGGATGGCTACGTGGTGCCGCTCGGCACCAACGATGCAGGATTGGTGGATGAACTGCTGTTCGTACCGTTCTATGGCGCGTGCATCCACGTGCCGCCACCACCACCGAACCAGATCATCCACGTGACCCTGGCCACGCCGATCGCGCTGGGCGATCTGTGGGATCCGTACCGGCTTGCCGGCCGCCTGCAGGTGAAGCGTTTCGACGCGGATATCGCCAGCGCGTCCTACGATGCTGCGGCGGCCACGCTGACGGCGATCCACAACTGATGCCGCGGCGCTGGATCATGGCTGCCGGGGTGCTGCTGGGCGCAGTCGTGCTGCGGGTGTGGTGGCAGCGGCAGCGCGCCCCCATCGCGCCACCGGCGGTCGCGTTTCCGGCGCCTTCTTCCGACGCCAGCCAACGCATCGAACAGCGCCTGGGTGATGACCCCGCGTTTCGCAACGACGTGCTTTTCCTGCTCGCAGCAACATTGCGCGACCGCTGCCAGCCGGCGCAGGCGGGGCTGCTGGCGCGCATGGCCAATCGTGCATCGCTGCCGGTGCTGGCGGCAGTCAGCGCGGTGACCCAGCAGGACCCATCGCTGGACCGGCCGATCTACCAGTACATCCAGCACCGCGCCGATGCGACGCCGTGCGGGCAGCCGCTGCAGATGCCGTTGGCCGGTGGGCGCAGCATGGCCGTGCACATCGAACAGTATGCGCGCACGTTTCCGGACAGCTACTTCGACCCGCAACGCAGCAGCGAACCGCGGGATTTTGGTGGACTGTCGCTGCAGCAGCGCGCCGGCAATGCCTGTAACAGCGTGGTGTATTCGGTGCTGCCGCTCGGTGGCACCGACTGGCGGTGCAGCAGCCTGCGCGCGAATGCCCGTGCGCGCGTGCGCGGCCTGTGCGAGGACGAGCTGCGGCGCCAGCATGGGGGAACTGGCAGGGAACTGGACATGGCCGTGGGGAAGGGCATGCAGGCGGCGGTGGTATCGGCGATTGCCGCGCTGCCGGAAGACTGCCGGTGAGCGTCTACCCGCATTGCCAGGCCACCCCTGGCCCGTTTCAGTAGAGCCAGGCCATGCCTGGCTGGCGGCGCAGTCGAGCAAGCCCGCCTCTACAAAAGCTGAATCGGTGGACTTCGAAGATCATAACTATACAGGACATCCTGTATAGTTATGGCCGTATTCCACCCCCGATCAGGTTCTCCCATGGCTTTGTCCCAGCCCTTGGCCGGTGCGCCGGCCCTGTCGCGTGCCCGTCGCTGGGCACTGTTGTTCACCGTCGCCGCCGGCCTGCTGCTGGTCACGCTCGACAACTCGGTGCTGTACACGGCACTGCCGACGCTGACCGAGGAACTCTCTGCCAGTGCCGGCCAGGCGCTGTGGATCATCAATGCCTATCCACTGGTGATGGCCGGCTTGCTGCTGGGCGCGGGCACGCTGGGCGACCGCATCGGCCACCGCCGCATGTTCCTGATCGGCCTGGTGGTGTTCGGCGTCGCCTCGCTGGCAGCGGCATTCGCCGACTCCGCAGCGCAGCTGATTGCCGCACGTGCGTTCCTGGCGGTCGGCGCGGCCGCAATGATGCCGGCCACGTTGGCGCTGATCGGCCTGAGCTTCCACGAAGAGCGCGAACGCAACATTGCCATCGCCATTTGGGGTTCGGTGGCCATCGTCGGTGCGGCGCTCGGGCCGATCATCGGCGGCTGGCTGCTGCAGCACTTGTGGTGGGGCTCGGTATTCCTGATCAACGTGCCGGTGGTGGTGCTGGCGCTGGTGGCCACGCTGCTGCTGGCGCCGGAAGGCCAGCGCGATACCTCGCGGCCGTGGGACATGGTTTCGTCGCTGCTGGCATTGGCAGCACTGTCCGGCTTGGTGCTGGCGATCAAGTCGCTGATCGCGACGCCGCCGTCGTACGCCCTGGGCGCGGGCGCGCTGCTGTTGGCCGTCATCAGCGGCGCAGCGTTCGCACGCCGCCAGCAGCAGTTGCCGTACCCGCTGCTGGACTTCGCGATCTTCCGCAACCCGGCGTTCCTGGCCGGCACGCTGTCGGCAGTGTTCACCCTGTTCGCCATGGCCGGCCTGCAGCTGGTCACCACCCAGCGCTTCCAGCTGGTGGCAGGTTTCACGCCGCTGCAGGCGGGCCTGCTGGTGTCAGTGGCAGCGCTGGGCAGCCTGCCCAGTGCGCTGCTGGGCGGCAGCATCCTGCACCGGGTGGGCCTGCGCCCTTTGATCTGCGGCGGCCTGGCCGCAGGTGCGCTGGGCGTCGGCGTGGTGGCGTTCGGCTTCCCGCACGGCCTTGGTTGGGTCGTCGCGGGCATGGCGATCATGGGCTTTGGCATGGGTTCGGCCATCTCGGTGGCGTCCACGGCCATCCTCAACAACGTGCCGGCGCATCGTGCGGGCATGGCCTCGTCGGTGGAAGAGGTGTCCTATGAGTTCGGCGGCCTGCTGGCGGTGGCGACGCTGGGCAGCCTGAGCGCCGCGATGTACAGCGCGTTCCTGCCGGTCTCGGCCGATATGCCGGCGCTGGCCCGCGAGGGTTTCACCCAGGCGCTGCATGCCGCGCGCGCGAGCGGGCAGGGCCAGTGGTTCGCATTGGCTGCGGCGGCGTATGACCGTGGCTACCAGATCGTGCTGCTGGTGATCACGGCGGTGCTGGCGCTGGGCGCGACGATCCTGGCGCGCCTGCTGCGCGGCCGCGTCGGCAGCCGCGAGGGCGCGGCCGATCGCGTAAAATGAAGCGATGAGAACCAGCAAGCGCGATCGCATCCTCGACGCCGCCGTCAACGTGATCAATCGTGACGGCGTGCGTGCGGTGACCTTCGAGTCGGTGGCGGCCGAGGCCAAGCTGACCCGTGGCGGCCTGCTCTACCACTTCCCGTCGCGCGAGGCGCTGCTGCGCGGCATCGACGAGCACCTGGTGCAGGCCTGGGAGTCGTCGATGGAAACGCTGCTGGGCAAGCGTGCGGACGAAGCCTCGGCGCTGGAGCGTTACCAGACCTTCGTGCGCGTCTCGGCGCAGAGCGCTACCCGTGCCGAGCTGATGTTCATGCTCGAATCGGCCGACCCGGACGCCGATGAGCGCCCGTGGGGCCCGGCGGTACGCCGCTGGGCGCCGTTGCCGCCGTCGGCCGGGCAGAATGACCCGGCCGCGCTCGACAATTTCGTAGCACGGCTGGCCGCCGACGGCCTGTGGATCTACGAGGCGATGTACGAAGGGCAGCTGGATGAAGGCGTGCGCGCCCAGGTGGCCGAGCGCATCGCCGGGCTGCTGGCGAAGTCTGACGGCACGTCCCGTTGAGCGGCCGGTCGGCGCGCAGACATTGCCCGTGGTAGAGCCGACCGCTGGTCGGCTGCCCTTCGGTCAGGCCATGAAAATGCCGCTTTTGGTAGAGCCGACTGTGGGTCGACTGCTCTCCATTCAGACAGCGAAAACCCCGCGCTTCGCGCGATAGTCGACTCTACCTCTCACCCTTTACCCAGCCTGGGCGGCGCTCGCGGCCAACCAGGCCCTGGGCGACGCCCCCAACCGCTTGCGGAACGCCTTCGACAACGACGCGGTATCGGCAAACCCTACCTCGACCGCTACCTGCTTGACCGCCACGCCGGCCCGCAGCTGCGCGCAGGCCAGGCTCAGCCGCCAGTCCAGCAGATAAGCGGCCGGCGTCGCCTGCATCACCTCCTTGAACACTGCCGCGAATGCGCTGCGCGACATGCCGGCGGTCGCGGCCATCCGGGGCAGCGTCCATTCGTCCTGCGGTGCCTGGTGCATCGCCACCAGCGTGCGTGCCAGCCTCGCGTCGGACAGCCCGCGCATCAGTCCATGACTGACACCCGCTGCATCCGGGTGGTCGACCACCCAGCGCAGGATCTGGATCAGCGCCACCTCGAACAGGCGATTGGTCAGCAGCCGTGAACCGCAGCGCTGGCGATCGGCCTCGGCAAACAGCAGCTGCAGGGTGTCATCCAGTTCGCCGATGGCCGCCAGCGGCACTACCATCACCGGTGGCAGCGACTGCACGATCGGATTGCGCGCACCGCCATCGAAATCCAGCGTGGCGCAGGTGAAATCCGGGCCATCCAGCGGCGCGTTGAAGAACACATGGTGCAGCGGCTGCGGGTACAGCAGCAGGCTGGGTGTGTCGATCTTCAGCCGGGGCAGCGCGATATCGCCGTCGGGATGGCGGACTTCCATTTCACCCTGGCGCAGGATGTGCAGGAACGCACGACCGGGCTGCGGCTCGAAGACATGCTGCCCGCACAGCGGGCCACTGTGGAACAGCGCCGCCTGCACCCGGAAGCGTTCCAGCAGGCAGGAGAGTCGATCTGGCGCAGGGGCGGCGGCGGGCATGCTCATGGATGAATGGACAACATGTGTGGCTGATTGCGCCTGAAGCGTCCAGCGAGTCTACCTAGGATGAGCGGGTCGTCCAATCCCGGGCGCTTTCCCAAGGAGATCCACCATGTCCCGTGTCCCCCTGATCGATGCCGCCAACACCACCGCCGACCGCCAGGCCCTGCTGGGTCAGGTGCACGCTGCCTTCGGCGCCACCCCCGCCATGTTCCGCGCCGTGGCCAACTCGCCAGCCGCCCTGCAGAGCATGTGGGGCTCGTTCGGCGCGCTGGGTGGCGGTCGCCTGTCGCCGCTGCTGGGCGAGCAGATCGCCGTGGCCATTGCCAACCGCAATGCCTGCGAGTATTGCCTGGCTGCACACACCGCGCTGGGCCGCAAGGCTGGTGCCAGCAGCGAGCAGATGGCCGCTGCACAGATCGGTCAGTCCAGTGACCCGGCTACTGCCGCCGCCCTGGATTTCGCGCTGAAAGTGGTCGAGCAGCGTGCGCAGATCGCCGAGGGCGATGTGCAGGCGCTGCGTGCGGCCGGCTTTGACGATGAGCAGATCGTCGAGATCCTCGCCCATGTGGCGCTCAACCTGTTCACCAACTACGTCAACGTGGCGTTCGACGTGCCGGTGGACTTCCCGAAGGTCGCGCTGCGCTGAGTGCGATTTGTCCGGGTGGCCGAGTGCTGCCCGGACCTCGGCATCCAGCTCGGCGGCTAGGCGGGCTGGAAGGTGAATCCACGTTCGCGCAGGCCTTTGATGTAGCCACTCCCGTCGAACGCGTCCTCAATATCCAGTACTGCAAGCGTGGTGGATGCGTCCCCGGTCGCGGCGTCCACCGCATTGAGCCAGGCATCCAGCCGCAATGCGTCCAGCGCGAGCGCAGCGGCGGGCGTGTCCGCCGGCGTGTCGCCACTCGTGTCGTCCCCGTACATGGCAACGGCATCGCCCTGTGCCCAGGCCTGGGCCTGCGCGACGGCGATCCGCGGCAGCTGGCGCAGTCGCTGCACCTGTGCCGCAAACCGGGTGGTGTCATCGAGTACAGCGTGTGCCGGGGCACTGTCGCCATTCAACGGAATGTCGATGGTCAACTCAGCGCGTGGCACATGGTAGCGGCCTCCGGCTGCATGGCTGGTCCGGCGCAGCTCCTTGCAGAACACCTTCGGCGATTCCAGGCCGTGGCGGGCCATGATGGCCTTGCGCAGTACCTTGAGCGCGAAAAAGGGACGCAGGTGTTCCAGCCCGACAGACGCGATTCCGCTGTGCTCCACTGCCGCCTGCCATTCGGCATGGGCCTCGGCGGGGAGAAGATCGCGCAGCGTGCGGCCGTCCGCGATGCGGTGAACGATCGAGGCATCCGCCACCACCCGGCGCAGCCGGGTCAGCGCGCGCAGCCCAGAGCCTTGCCATGCGCCGCTGATGTCGACCTTCGGTCGTGCCAGAAGCGTGTTCGCCGCCGACGCAATGCGTCCCGCGTCGCCCAGCTGCGATGGCATCGCGCCGGGAAGCGCAGCAGGGACAGGGAGGAGCCACAGGCGTGCATCCGCACGCTGCGCGAGCCAGAGTGCAGGACCTTCTGCGCGGATCGTAGGTGCGGGAAGGGTGTCCGTCCTGCCCGCACCGCTGTTCCTGGGCGACACAGATACTGTCCTCACCGTGCGATGGACGGAAACGTCAAGCGACACGGACAGCAGTGAACGGGTTGGGCGGGCAGCCGTCATGGGAATTCCTGCAGGGGAGGGGCCTCGGTTGGTGTAGCCGATGCTGGGCATCACAGCGGATGCCGGCTATCGGACAACGACGACATCGCTGGCCGTGCCTGCGCGCCCCTCGCGTGGGCGCTACCCTTCCGTACCGCTGTCGTTCTCCGTCACCTGCAAGCGCTCGGGATGGGTATACACATTGAACCCGCTCTCCCGCGCGAACCCGACCAGGCACAGGCCGGCACTGCGGGCCAGGTCGATCGCCAGCGCGGTCGGTGCCGACACTGCAGCCAGTATGCTGGCACCGGCGCGCACCGCCTTGCTGACCATTTCGTAGCTGGCTCGGCTGGAAATCACCAGCAGGCCGCCTTCGATGGCGTGTTCGTTGTGGTGCAGCGCACCGATCAGCTTGTCCAGTGCATTGTGGCGTCCGACATCCTCCCGCACCCAGCCGATGCGTCCACTGGCATCGGCCCAGGCCGCGGCGTGGGTGGAGCCGCTTGCCGCATTCATCGGCTGGTGCTGCGTCAGCTTGGCCAGCGCGCGCTGCAGAGCGGCGGGCGAGTAGCTGCGTCGCTCGCGGATCTGCGGCAGTGGGCGCAGCACTTCTTCCAGCTGGCGCGTGCCGCACAGGCCACAGCCACCACGACCGGGCAGCAGGCGTCCATTGGACGGGTCCAGGTCGGCACCGGGTGCCTCCTCAGCCACGGTCATCTGTAATTCGATGCCTTCAAGCTGCGGGCGGATCTCGATCGACAGCAGCTGCGAGGGGGTGTCGATCAGGCCTTCGCTGAGCGAGAAGCCGAGCGCGAAGTCTTCCAGGTCGCACGGTGTGGCCATCATCACCGCAAAGGCGGCGCCGTTGTAGCGCAGCACCACCGGCACTTCTTCGGCCACCACATCGACCTGCTGCTGTTGCCCCTCGTTGCGCCAGCGCTGCAGCGGGCGTTGGGCGGTGCCGGCAGGTGGGGTGTGCGGCGGGATCGAATCAGGCATGCAGCGCGTCCGGACAAGGGAGAAACGCGGGCGGGCCACCGCCTGCGGTTTCGAGGATAGCGCAGTGGTCGCGCGCAGACGCGGCTGTAACCGTTGCCATGGCAGGTTGTGCTGAAAACCGCCTGTACCCTCTGGCGAAGCGGCGTGGGCCGTGCTTGACTGTGCGGCTGGTCGTGCCATTGACTGCGCCGCCGGACCGCGTTGTGCCGATTGTTGCTGCGTTCCTTCCGTAAGGTTCCCGAACATGTCCGAGCAGAAACCGCCGCGTTACAAGCCCTACAACCAGCCTGCCGGAGGCTGGGGTGCCGCCGGTGCCACCGCCAAGGTGCTGCTGCAGCAGAGTGTGATCGGCAAGGGGTCGAAGGCGCTGCTGGCGATGAACCAGCCCGGTGGCTTCAAGTGCCCCAGCTGCGCGTTCCCCGATGCCGACGAACGCAGGAAGCTGGAGTTCTGCGAGAACGGCGCGAAGGCACTGGCCTGGGAAGCCACCCAGTTCCGCGCCGGCCGCGAGTTGTTCGCGCAGCACACCGTGACCGAGCTGATGGCGCAGACCGACTACTGGCTGGAGATGCAGGGCCGGCTGACCGAGCCGATGCGCTACGACGCAGGCACCGACCACTATGTGCCGTGCAGCTGGGACGATGCCTTCGCACTGATCGGCCGCCACCTGCAGGCGCTGGACAGCCCACACCAGGCCGAGTTCTACACCTCCGGGCGCACGCCCAACGAAGCAGCATTCCTGTATTCGATCTTCGTGCGCGAGTTCGGCACCAACAACTTCCCGGACTGCTCGAACATGTGCCACGAGCCGACCAGCCGCGGCCTGCCGCCGGCGATCGGGGTGGGCAAGGGCACCATCGTGCTGCAGGATTTCGAGCACGCCGAAGCGATTTTCGTGATTGGCCAGAACACCGGCACGAATTCGCCCCGGATGATGAGCAACCTGGTCGAAGCGCGCAAACGCGGCATCCCGATCGTGGCGGTCAATCCGATGCCCGAGCGCGCGCTGATCCGCTTTGCCGAGCCGCAGGACGTGGCGCAGATGGCCACGTTCGGTTCAACCGAGATCACCAGCGAGTTCGTGCACATCCGCATCGGCGGCGACCTGGCCCTGATCAAGGGCATGATGAAGGTGATGTTCGAGCGCGAGGCACAGGGCGAGCGCGTGCTCGACCATGGTTTCCTGTCAGAACACACGGTAGGCCTGGAGGCGCTGCGCGAAGACGTGATGGCGCAGGACTGGGACGAGATCGTACAGGTGTCCGGCATTTCGCAGGCGCAGATCCGTCGATGCGCGGAGATCTACATCCGCTCCAACGCGACCGTGATCTGTTACGGCATGGGGCTGACCCAGCACCAGTATGGCTCGCGCCTGCTGCAACAGGTCGCCAACCTGCTGATGCTGCGCGGCAACTTCGGCAAGCCCGGTGCGGGCATCGGGCCGATCCGTGGGCATTCCAATGTGCAGGGCGACCGCACTGTCGGCATCGACGAGAAGCCCAAGCCGGCCTATCTGGACCGCGTGCAGCAGGTGTTCGGCTTCGATCCGCCGCGCGAGCATGGCCATCATGTGGTCGAGTCGATCGAGGCGATGCTGGATGGCAGGGCCAAGGTGTTCATCGGCCTGGGTGGCAACTTCATTCATGCGGTGCCCGATACGCCTCGCGCGTATGAAGCGATGCGTGGGCTGGACCTGACCGTGGGCATCGCCACCAAGCTCAATCGAGGTCATCTGGTTCATGGCCGCGATGCGCTGATCCTGCCGGTAGTGGCGCGCTCGGAGCGCATCGTCACGCCGGCCGGCGAGCAGTTCGTCACCATCGAAGACGCGATGTCCAATGTGACGGCTTCGCGCGGCGTGCTCGAACCGGTCAGCACGGAGGTGCTGCCCGAGGTCGAGATCGTCTGCCGCATGGCGATGGCTGCGCTGCCGCACAGCAAGGTCGACTGGGCGCGCTGCATGCACGACTATGCACCTATTCGCGAACTGATCGCTGCCGTGTACCCGGAGATCTACACCGGCTTCAACGAGCGCATCCAGCAGCCGCACGGTTTCCATCTGGACATTCCGCCGCGCCGCCGCGTGTGGCCCACGCCCAATGGCAAGGCCAACATCCTGGTGATGCCCGGCCTGGACGTGGACGATCCGGTGCATGATCCGGACATGTTGCGGTTGGCCACCGTGCGCTCGCATGATCAGTACAACACCACCATCTACAGCTACAACGATCGCTATCGCGGCGTGTACAACGATCGCATGGTGCTGTTCATGAACATCGAGGACCGGCTGGCGCGCGGTCTGGAGAAGGAGGCGCTGGTCAGCCTGGAGACGATCAGCCGCGATGGCGTGCAGCGGCGCATCGAGGGCCTGACCGTACTGGACTACCCAATGCCGCGCGGCGCGCTGGCCGGTTACTACCCGGAACTGAACCCGTTGTTGCCGCTGGACTACTACGACCGGATCAGCGGCACGCCCGCTGCCAAGTCGATTCCGGTGCGGATGAGTGCAATGGCGGCGGCGATTGCGTGACACGCGCATCGGCTATCATCGGCGGGTGAACCTGCCTGGCCTGCTGCTGCGATGGATGCTGCTTGTCGCCCTGGTGCTGAATGCACCGGCGCTCGCGCTTGCCTCATCTTCGTACAGCGGGTCCGCCAACCAGGATCACTGCGCTGCACCGCACTCGGCCGGCATGGCGGCAGCCGGCTGCTGCGATGATGCGGCCCCGGCGGCCTGCCAGGGTGGTGAGTGTGAATGCCCGCCGGCCTGCCTTGGCATGCTGGCCACGTTGAGCGGAACGCCCGCCTCGCCGTGGCGCGAGGCGCCGGTAGGCGCCGGTTCCCAGCAACGCGCACCGCCACCGATGCCGGACCCATTGCGGCCCCCTATCGCGTGATTCCCTGCAGGCCTCAAGCGCCTGCCGTAGCTGCTCGACCTTTCTCGACTCTGCCTGTGCCTTCGATGCGCGGGCGACGGGCCGCGTTGCCCGCCTCTGCAAAGGAATCACTCCCTATGAACCGTACTCTCTCGCTCGGCCTGCTGCTGGGCACCGTGTTGGCCACGACCGCCTGTGCACGTGCCGCCGAAGAATCTGCCGCCGCACCGGTCGCCAGCGCGGCACCAGTGGCACCGATCCAGGCCAGCCCGGCGAAAGTCGATCCGGCCTTGCCGGTGGCCATCGTGCACAAGACCGCCAGCTGTGGCTGCTGTGGCATCTGGGTCGACCACCTGAAGGCCGCCGGCTTCCAGGTCGATGTGCGCGACACCGATGACATGAATCCGATCAAGGTCCGCCTGGGTGTACCGGTCGGCAAGGCGTCCTGCCATACCGCCGAGATCGGCGGTTATGTGGTCGAGGGCCACATCCCGGCCGAGGACATCAAGCGCCTGCTGGCCGAACGCCCGGCCGCGCGCGGGCTGGTGCTGCCCGGCATGCCGGCCGGTTCGCCGGGCATGGAAATGCCGGACGGCTACGTGCAGCCGTATACCGTCGAGCTGGTGCGCACCGACGGCAGTACCGAGCCGTTCGCCCAGCACGGACAGGGTGGCTGATGGACGGCGGGTGCCGGTCGTTCTGACCGGCACTCTTCGACGCGTCCTGTGTAGAGCCGAGCCCACGCTCGGCTGTGTTTGGCCGGCAAGCCGAGCATGGGCTCGGCTCTACGGGATCAGCGTGCTGCGGCCGTTTCCCTGGCCAACTGTGCGTCGAACTTCTTCTCGGCCGCATCCGCGTAGGCCTTGCAGTTCAGTGCCTTGTCGCTGGCCTTGCTGCCAGCGGCATAGTTCCAGTTGCTGGCGCCCGGATGCGGGGTCAGCAACAGGTCGCAGGGCAGGCCGCGCACCGTAGCGAAGCTGCGCCGGTAGTCCTCGACCAGGTGGGGATAGCCGGCGTTGCCCTGCAGCTGGTAGCCCGGCGCACTCAGGCTGTCGGCGTAGGCGATGCGCACCGGCTTGCCATCGCGGGTATCGGTCCAGGTCCAGGCGGTGCTGCCCGGGGTGTGCCCTGGCATGAAGTGTGCGGTGAACGCGATGCCACCCACCGTGACCACTTCGCCATCCATGATGATGCGGTCGGTGCTGGCCGGCGGAAAGGTGATGCTGTCGCCAAAGTGCAGGTCGTTGCTGCCCCCGCGCGCCAGCAGCACCGCTGATTCGGCGTTGGCTACCACCATCGCACCGGTACGGCGCTTCAGTTCTGCCACCGGGCCCGCATGGTCGGCATGCGCATGGCTGAGCAGGATCAAGCGCAGGTCCTGCGGCGCCACGTCGCGCACCTTCATGTTGCTGATGAGGTGGCTGGCCATCTGCGGCATGCCGCCGTCGAGCAGCACCGCGCCGTCGGCGGTCTGCACCAGTAGCGCGGTCAGGTCCTCCGTGCCGATCTGCCAGGTATGGTCGGCGATCTGCAGCGGCGCCATCGGCTGCAGCCAGGATGGGTCTACGGTGTAGGCCTGCAGCTGTGGCAGCGGTGTGTCGGCGGCAGTGACATCAAAGGCAAGTGTGGCAGTCAGGGCAAGGGTCGTCAGGCAACGGCGCATGGCGGAGAGGGGTCTGGATAGGGTCGGATGAAGCTAGCACGTACCCTGGACGGCCCGTTTCGCGAATAACTCATGGCTGCCATAAGGTCCGCCGCAGCCGATGCCGGGATTGTTCGCTTGCTCTGGACTGTGAATCCATCTCCACGGGCTGTTGCGCACAATCGGCCGGGGCTAGCCTGTTCCCAGGCTCAAGGAGGTGGACCATGCATGTGCTCATGGTGATGCTCGGTGGCGTGCTCCTGCTGGGCGTGTTCCTGCTGTTTGGCCGTCTCTGGAGCGTGGGCACCTCGCAGCTGCCCACGGCGCTGATCGCCTTCATCGCTACCTGGCTGCTGGTGGCCGTGGCCAACATGTGGGTGGGGGTCAGCAAGGCCGGTTACGCGGTACGCGAGGAGTTGCCGATCCTGTTGCTGGTGTTTGCCGCGCCGGCGTTGCTGGCCGGTTTCCTGTACTGGCGCCTGGCGCGCTGAAGGAGTTCCATGCGTACCCGACTGCGCTTGCCCGCGCTGCGCCACCGCGACGGCCACCATGCCCGCGTGACCTACGAAGAACTGTTCTTCGATCTGGTCTACGTATTCGCGGTCACCCAGCTCAGCCACCATCTGCTGCACCACCTGGACCTGGCCGGTGTACTGCAGACGCTGGTGCTGTGGTTCGCGGTCTGGCTCGGCTGGCAGTACGCGTGCTGGGTCAGCAACTGGTTCGACCCGGAGGCGCCGCGCATCCGCGGCCTGCTGTTCGCCACCATGCTGCTGGCGTTGTTGATGTCCTCGTCCATTCCCGAGGCGTTTGCCGATCGTGCGTGGATCTTCGCCGGGGCGTACGCCACGATGCAGGTCGGACGCACCGCGTTCGTGCTGCTGGAGGTCGGCCGCAACCATCCGTTGGCGCCGAACTTCCGCCGCATGCTGGCCTGGGTCAGCGTCTCGGCCTGCTTCTGGCTGGCCGGCGCAGCGGCCGAGGGCAACCTCCGCCTGGCACTGTGGGCGGTGGCGGTGGCCTGCGAATACATCTCGCCGATGTTCGGCTTCGCGTTCCCGGGCATGGGTCGTTCGCACACCCGCGACTGGACGATCGAGGGCGGTCACCTGGCCGAACGTTGCCAGCTGTTCGTCATCGTCGCGCTGGGTGAGACGTTGCTGGCAACCGGGGGCGTGCTCAGCGACGTCGAGCATTGGAGCCTGGAAGTGGTTTCAGCGGTGTTGGCCACCTTCGCTGGCACGATTGCGATGTGGTGGCTGTACTTCGGCATCTCCAGCCGTGATGCCACAGAGGCCATCACCCACGCCGAAGACCCCGGACGGATGGGCGCCAACTTCCATTACGTGCACGCGCTGCTGATCGCCGGCATCATCGCCACCGCGGTGGGCAACGATCTGGTCATGGACCACCCGGCGGCGGCGGTCACCACGGTGTACGCCACCGTGATGGTGGCGGGCCCGCTGATCTATCTGCTGGGCAGTGCCCTGTACAAGCGCGTGGTCTATGGGCACGCGCCGCGCTCGCATCTGCTGGGCGCTGCCGCGCTGCTGGTGCTGTGCCTGGTGTTGCCATGGACGCACCTGCTGGCCGCCGGATGGCTGACCAGCCTGGTGCTGCTGGGCGTGGGCGTGCTGGATGCGCGGCTGACGCGGCGCACCCGGTCGTTGCCGGGCTAGAACCCGCCGCCGGTCTTGAAGCCACCGCCGCCGCTGATACCGCCGCCGCTGTGGAAGCTGCTGCCGCTGGAACTGGAACCGGAACTGGAGCTTGAGCTGGAACTCGAACGCGAGCTTGACCTCGAGCTGGAACTGCTGGAACCGCCCGAAAGCAGGTCGAACAGGCTGCCAGAGGAGCGGGTGGTGCTTTGGCTGCGGGTGGTGCTGAAGAAGGATGCGGCGACGGTGGCCGGCGCGGCGGACCGGTAGCTCGGCGCCTCGTAGGCCTGGCGTTCGATGTCTGCTGCTGCCTGGTAGCTCCTGCGCGCAGCCTGCAGGCTGTCCAACCGCTTCTTCAGCACGGCCATTTCACGGGTGTGCTCAGCCACCATGCCGTCGATCTCGCCCAGGCGCAGGCGACTGCCATGGATGCGTTCGAGCACGGCATCGTCCTCGCCGGAGGCGGTGGCGGCGACGCGGCGGTACAGGTCGTCCATGCTCTTGGCAGACAGCGTGCGCGCCAGGGCGATGAGCAGGGCGCCGCCTTCGGCATCGGTCCAGCTGCGGAAGCCATCGATCTGTGCCTGCTTGGCATCCACGGTCTGCCGATGCAGCTGCTCGGCCAACAGTGCCTGCGCCACTGCGCTCTGTGCCGCCTGCAGTTGCTGGCGCAGCGGGTCGCCACCGGCATGGGCGAGAGCGGCGTCGCGGGCCTGCTGTACCGGCTGGCGGGCCGCCTCGACGTCGGCACGGGCCTGTCCGGCATGTTCCTGCAGATAGGGCGGAAGCTCCACCAGCGTGGCGTACTCGCGGCGGGCACGGTCGAAGCCGCACAGCTCGGCCAACCAGCCATCGACGGTGCGCACCAGCGGCCAACCGCGATAGGCCGTGCTGCCGAAGCCGCGTCGATGCAGGTACATGAAGATCGGGTCGGCCTGGTAGGCGCCGGCCTTGGCGTCATGCTCCGACTGCGCGGAGGCGGCCATCCGCTCCACCGTGTCAGCGCGCGCCACGGCCAGCTGCAGATCGTCCTGCAGGCCCCTGTAGGTGGGTTCCGCTTCCAGCGCGGTGTCCACCTGATCCTGAAGGGCCTGCCAGCGTCCACCGGCGGCGTCGCGCGCGGCAACGGCCTCCCGCGACCGCTGCTGCAGCGACTGCTCGATGTCCAGCAGTGCCTGCAGTTCGTCGGCCAGCACCGCCGCTTTGCGGTCACGGCGCTGCAGATCGGCGCTGGACTGCTGCAGCAGGTCCCGGGCCAGCATCGGCGGCGCATCGGTAGCGGCCTCGGCCTGCAGGCGGGCCAAGGTGTTGAAGTCGTCGCGGACCCCGCCGTGCAGCGCTTCCTGTTCCTTGATCAGTTCCCGGCACTGGTCGCCACGCGCGGCCAGTTGTGCCTGCACCTGGCCGATATCGGCTTCGACATCAGCAATGGCCTCGTTCAGATCTCTCATGTCAGTTCCTTACCCATCACCATTGGGTGATGTAGCCGCCGGTGGTGGGCATGCGGAACCGCGGCGACAGGCTGCCGCGCGGCTTGCTGCCGATCTGGTCGTCTTCGATGATGCCGTTGTCCTGCTTGTCGGCGGCAACGCGGTTGTAGGTGGCCTCGGGCACGCGCACGGCGAACAGCGAGGTCCATTCGTCCTTGCCGGTTTCCTCGTTGCGGATCAGCAGTTCGGTGGCCTTGCCGGCCTCGTCCAGTGCTTCGGTCACCAGGTAGTAATTGCGGCCACCGTTGGCCTTTTCGTTGTAGCGCCAGACGCCGGTGCGTTCATCGTCGCGGTTGACGATGCGGTAGACCAGGGTCTGCGACAGCAGCGCCACCAGCTGGCTGGCCTCGTCCAGGGCCGGCCCGGCTTCGGCCAGCGTCTCGACCCGGATCAGGCGGGCGGCCTGCTCCAGCGCACGCTCGAAGCGCTTGCGGTCTTCGCCTGTGACGCCGGTGGCGAGGCCATCGGCCTTGAGCTGGGCCAGGCGCTCGCTGAGCGCGGCCAGTTTGTCGGCACTGCCGATCAGGTCCTTCAGGGTCACTACCGCCTGACCGGCCGCGGCGATATCGCCCGCGCGCAGTGCGACATCGCCGCCGGTGTAGGCGCGTGCGCGCACCTGCTCGGCATCCGGCGCCAGGCGTGCTGCCTTTGCAGCGGCGTTGGTGGTGTCCAGCAGCTCGCTGGCCTCGATGGCCTGGCCGAGAGTGTTCACCCGCTCGGTCAGCGGCGGCAGGGTGTCCCTGGCATTGGCCAGAAGCTGCGCGGCAGCCAGTCGGTGCTGTTCCACCTGCGCGGCCGCCTGCTCGCCGGTGGCGCTGCCACCGCTGCTGAGCCGGGTGAGCTTGTCTTTGCGTACAAGGGTCGGCAGCGTTGCCATCGCGGCGGGAACGTCGGCAAAGCGCCGCTGTGCTTCGGCCAGCGCGGCCTGTGCGCCTTCGGTCAGTGGCTGCAGGCGCTCGCCGCTGGCGGTGGCGCGTGGCAGCAGTCCCTGCAGGGCCTGTTCCTGTGCGGCCAGCAGGGCGCGCGCTGCGGCAGCCTCCTGTTGCTGTGCGGCCACCTTGTCGTTCAGCACCTGCACGTTCTTCTGCACGTTGCTCTCGTGCACGAACGCGCCGAAGCTGCGCGCCATCACCAGCAGGACACCGAGCATCAGCAGCACCAGGGCTACCATCAGCGCCCATTTCAGCAGCCGGCTGCGGTCGATCCAGCGCCGCGCCAGCCAGGCCTTCCAGCCTCGCGGCGCGGTGTAGAGGTAGCGCTGCTCACGCTGGGCCTGGATGCCGGCCTCGAGGATCTCGTCGGAGACCTCGATGCCCTGCGAGCGGTACAACTCAAGCAGGCGCTGCTTCAGCGTCGCCTTGTCATGGCCGCTGTCGGCCAGCGCCTTCATTTCGGCATTGCGGTAGCGCAGCTGGTCGACCACATCCATGGTCAGCAGCGCATCCTGCAGCTCGGCAGGGGCCATCCTCGCACTCACCTCAGCGCGACTCCGGGCTCGGCGGTGCCTGCAGCAGGGCAGCGAAACGCTGCTTGCCCTGTTCGACATACTCGGCGATCTCCGCGGAATCGCGCGTGGCCTGTCCACGCAGCTGCTCGATCTCCTGCAGCGAGGTCTCCTGGAAGCGCACCACCGCATCGACCAGCTTGCGCACCGAATCGACGCCGATGGTGGCGCCGTAGCCGGCCTTCAGACCCTCGTGCAGCACGTCGTCGCCAATGTTGGCCACCGCTTCCAGGCCCTTGGAGGTGCCCTCGGTCATCGCATTGAGCGCCTGCGTGGACTCATGCAGGCCCATCTGCGTGGTGAATGCCAGGTTCAAGGCGGTGAAACTGGTCTCATTGGTGGAGAAGAACACCACCGAGCGCTCGTTGACGCGGCGCTTGACCTCATGCGACTGGTGCACGCGCAGCATGATCGCCTCGGAGGTGGCGTAGTTCACCTGCAGGTTCTCGGCCAGGTCCTTGGCCAGCTGGTAGCGCGACTCCTCGGCCTGGTTGTTGCGCAGGGCCTCGTCGCGGGCCATGACCAGGCGGCCGGTGTCGGCGGCATCGGCGGACGGGTCGGCCGATTCCACGCGCTGCTGCGCCTGCTTCAGCGCCTCGCGCGCATCGGCCAGCGCCTGCTCCTGCAGCTTCAACAGCTCATGGGCCTGGATCTCGGCATCCTTGATCGACAGGCGGAAGTCGCCGTACATCTCCAGCACCCGCGACTCGCGCTGCAGCTGCTCGGCCGAATCGCGGCTGACGTCCAGGAACGTACGGCGGATCTTCTCGAACCGACTCGGGATGTCGCCGCGGGTGACCTTCATCCACAGGTTCTGCAGGCGCTCGCCCATGTCGATCCTGCCGTCACGCACCTGCTCGACCATGGCGCTGGCGTCATCACGGATGCTGTCGAAGGCGCGGATGATCTCGGTATAGCGGTCGGACACCTTGGCCGAGCTGATTTCATCACGCATCACGGCATTGAAATGGCCGGACTGCTGCAGCACGCGGGCAATGGCCACCACGCGGCCCTGGTCGAGGGTGGACAGCTGCGAGACCAGCGCGATGGCCGGTGCGTTGTTGTCCTGGGGGGCGGCCAGGCCCAGGCTGCGCAGCGTGGCCATGGCGCGGTCGAGGTACTTGATCGGCGCGGTGGCGGCCGGCGTGGCAAGGAGGGTGTTCTCGGGCATTTCGACGGCTCCGGTCAGGGCAAGCGATGAGGAACCTGCCATGCGGAACGGGCAGGTTGCTGCGAAACGAAGGGGAGGGGAAGCAGCAGCCGTGCGGTGCACGGCAGGCGGGCCCGGTCAAGGGACGACGGCCCGGCAAGGGCGAGGGTGGTGTCCTGTTCACGCATGGCGCATTCCCTGCAGATCGCCCCCCTGGCGATTCCTCACCCATTGTAGCGGTGGTGATGGGCAGGTGAAGCCCCACCGATGGCAGGGTGGAGTAGCGTTGGCGCACGCTCATCCGTTCCGGCAAGCGAGGGGGCCGTGCAGAACGTACCGCAGTGGTTGATATGGGCTGGACTGTCTGCCGCCTTCGCGGCGATGACCGCGCTGTTCGCCAAAGTCGGCGTCAAGGGCGTCGACTCGGACCTGGCCATGGCCATCCGCACCCTGGTGGTGGCAGCGGTAGTCCTGCCGCTGGTGGTGGTCACCGGCAAATGGTCCAACCCGTTGCTGCTGCCGGGGCGCACCCAGCTGTTCCTGGTGCTGTCGGCGCTGGCCACCGGTGCGTCGTGGCTGTTCTACTTCCGCGCATTGCAGAGCGGTGAGCTGGCCAAGGTGGCGGTGGTGGACAAGTTCAGCGTGGTACTGGTGATCGTGCTGGCCTATCTTCTGCTGGGCGAGCGGCCCAGCCTGCGGGAGTGGAGCGGCATCGGCCTGGTGCTGACCGGGGTGATCGTGCTGGCCACGAAGAAGTAGCCGCGTTCAACCGACCAGAGGGGAGAGCAGGATGCAGGGTGAAGCACACGGTACGTTTGAAGTGGATCTGCGGGCGATCGGTGGCAATGACGGCCCGATCGCGGTGATGTCGATCAACAAGACCTTTGCCGGCGACCTGCACGGCAGCAGCGTCGGCCAGATGCTGGCCTTCCGCACGCCGGTGCAGGGCTCGGCCGGCTACGTGGCGATGGAGCGGGTGACGGCCACGCTGGCCGGGCGACACGGCGCGTTCACCCTGCAGCACAATGGGTTGATGACCCGTGGCACGCCGCAGCTGAGCGTGGTGGTGGTGCCTGATTCCGGCAGTGACGGCTTGCTGGGCCTGGTCGGCACGCTGGAGATCACCATCAGCGAAGGTCGCCATGACTACCGGCTCCTGTACAGCCTGCCGGAAGAGCGCTAGCGCAGTTCCGCTGCCATCGCCGCGAGCCGGGCGACGGTGTTGAGATTGCGTGCCGTGCCCTGTGCCGAACCGGGAATACGCAAGCGCGAGTCGGCCATGCCGGCACCGTAGTGGATGAAGATCTCGCGCGTGCCGAGTGCGAGCTGTTCGTCGCGCCGGCCGGTCACGCCGTCCAGCGGATCGGCAGGCAGGCTGCCGTCGAGGAACAGCGCGACCACACGGTTGCCGGCGGCCTGCGCAAACGGGTTGCGTGCCACCACGCCGGCGATCTCGTTGGCCGAGCGCACCAGCACGCCCAGCGGCTTGCCGGCGTACGCCTGCAGCCGTTGGGCGAGGGCCTCCCGTACGGTGGATTCATCAAGCCCGCTGCGGAACACCACATTGCCGCTGGCGATGTAGGTGCGGACATCGGTGAAGCCTGCGTCCTCGCACATCGCCACCAGTTCGCGCATCGGCAGCTTGCCGGTGCCGCCGACGTTGACCGCGCGCAGCAGCGCGACGTGGACGTTCATGGCGTACCCGCCTGCAGGCGGTCGTACATGCGCACCAGGTCAACCAGGGTGCGTGCGCCCATCTTGCGCATCACCTGCGCACGGCGCACCTTCACCGTGATCTCGCTGACGCCCAGATCGCCGGCGATCTGCTTGTTGAGGCGGCCGCGCACCACGCCATCGACCACCTCGCGCTCGCCGGCATTGAGGGTGTCCCAGCGCAGCTGCAGCGCGCCGAGTGCCTCGCCCTCGCGGCGGCGCTGGCGGTCGATCTCGATGCCCTTGTGGATGGCATCGAGCAGTTCCTGGTCACGGAAGGGCTTGGTGAGGAATTCGATGGCGCCGTCCTTGATCGCGTTGACGCCCATCGCGATGTCGCCGTGGCCGGTGATGAACACCACCGGCAGCTGCAGGCCGTGGCTGCTCATCGTGCGATGGAATTCAAGACCGCTCTGGCCGGGCATGCGCACGTCCAGCACGAGGCATGCCGGTGCGTCTTCCAGCGCGTGTTCGAGGAAGGCCTGGGTGGAGGCGAAGGCCCGCACCTGCAGGCCCATCGAGGCCAGCAGGTCTTCCAGTGCCGCGCGCACCGACGGATCGTCGTCGACCACATAGACGATGGGTGCCGGATCGGGGTTGGCGGCAGTGGGCTTACGCATGGTGGGCGTCCGTGGCAATGGGCAGGTCGAACACGAAGCAGGCACCGCCGCCTGCGGGTCGTTCGGCACGGATCTGGCCGTCGTTGGCTTCGATCATAGAGCGGCTCAGGCTGAGACCCAGCCCCAACCCGTGCGACTTGGTGGTCCAGAAGGCATCGAACACACGCTCGGGATGGTCGGCGGGCAGGCCGACGCCGCGGTCACGCACACTGAGACTGACCCGCTGGCCGTCACGCCGGGTCAGCAGTGACAGGCGCCGGTCGGCGGCGGGCACGGCTTCCATCGCGTCCACCGCATTGAGGATCAGGTTGCCGATCACCTGCTGCACCTGCACGCGGTCGGCCTGCACCGGTGGCAGTTCGGCGTCCAGCAGCAGCGCCACGGCCACGCCATGCCGGTCCAGCTCGCTGCGCGACAGCGCCAGCATTTCCTCCACCGCCTGGTTCAGATCGAAGGCGCGTCGCTGCGGTGCCGCGCCCTGGGTGAGGCCGCGGATGCGGGCAATCACGTCGCCTGCCCGGTGTGCATCGGCCAGGATGCGGGCCACGGTCTGCCGGGCCTTGTCCACGTTCGGTGGGTCCTGCGCGAGCCAACGCTGGCAGGCTTCGGCGCTGCTGGCGATGGCCGCCAGCGGCTGGTTCACTTCATGCGCGATGGAGGTGGTGAGCTCGCCCACGGTGGAAGCGCGCGCCACGCGCAGCAGGCGGCCCTGTGCTTCCTGCACGGCGGCCTTGGCCGCTTCCATGTTCAGCGCGAGGTAGGTGGTGATGCCGATCACCAGCATGCCGATCACCGAGTTGACCAGGCCGATGCGATAGGTGCCGAAGCGGGTCAGGAAGAAGCTCAGCCCGGTCAGCGCGATGCAGGTAATGGCCAGGGTGATCAACCCGCGTGCGCCCATCACGCGCGATGCGGCCAGGATGACCGCCGCGTAGAAGCAGGCAGCGGCAACCGCGTAATCGGTGACGGTGTCGATCAGGAAGATCGCCGCCATCACGACGATCAGGGCCAGCAGCACCAGTGGGCGGCGGGGCGACAGCGATGGCATCGGGACGGCTCCCTGGCGTGGGCGGAAAGGATAGCAAAGCCGCCATCGGCAGATGCCGATCTTGGTCGGCAGGCTCTAGTGCCGTGGGTGCCGACCGTTGGTCGGCACAAGCCAGAACGATGCCCGGTAGTGCCGGCCGCTGGCCGGCAACTGCACGGTGTTGCCGGAGCTCATGAGGTTGCCGGCCAGC
>NZ_KV791369.1:0-8288 GCF_001807895.1 Stenotrophomonas sp. HMSC10F07 | reverse complement strand
CGGGAGCGGCCGAGGCGGTCGCGCCTGCGGCGGCCGCAGCCGGCTTGCTGCCCAGCTTCTGGCGCAGTTCGATCTGGCCCGGACGGAAGCCGCCGCGCATCGCGTCAACGCCGTCTTCAATGGTGCCGTACGAGGTCTGTGCAGCCACGCGGTCGATGCGGATGGTGCAGCATGGGTGTTCGCTGCGGCCCAGCGAACGGCCGGTCTGCGGGTCCTTCAGTTCCTCGCCCAGGCGCACAGCCTGCCAGCGCTGGCCGGCCTGCACGGTGTCACCGCCCTGGCTCAGCACCACCTGGTCACCGTCCACCGACACCACCGACACCGGGAACAGCGTGGTGACGATGCTGGTGCCGATCTGGCCGGACAGCGATTCCATCATCGCCGCAGCCATGTTGCGGCCGTTGACCACACGCGGCAGGGTGCTCGGGCCGGTCGAGGCCAACTGGTGATCGAAGCTGTCGGACATCACCACCTGGCCGGTGGTGGCGTTGACCAGGCGCAGGGTGATGCGGCCGCCACCGGAGTATGAGGTCACCTGACGGTCGGACATGCGCAGGTTGCGCACGCTGCGCGGGTACTCGAAGCGTTCGATGGTCGGGATCAGGATCAGGTCGGTCGCCAGCTGCTGGCCGACGCGGGCAGTGTCCTGCAAACGCACGTTGCCGCTGTTGATGTGGTCGATCTCGGCCTGCAGTTCGTCGCCGAACTCGCGATCCAGCACGATGAAGCGCTGGGTCTGGGTCAGCGTATCGGACAGGCGTGCGCGGATCGCGTCGGCCACTTCATCGGCGCTCACGCGGCCATCGCCCACGGCATAGCTGCCGGCCTTCGTACGCGGCAGCGCGACCACGATCTTCGGCTTGCCCTGCTCGTCCGGTGCGCGGTACTGGGCGATCTGGGCACGCACGCGTACCTTCCAGTAGCTGCGCATGCTGCGGTGGGTCACGTCGGAATCGAACGAGCTTGCGCCACGCTTGGCATCGACGCTGACCTTCTCGTCGTAGCGCTCCTTGACACTGGCCGAGGCACCGCCGCCCTTGGCCGTGGCTTCGCCAGAGGCGCTGGCAGAGGCCGAACCCTTGAAGCTCCAGCCTTCATCGCTGGCGCGCACGCGCGCGATGGTTTCCTCGTCCAGCTGCCGCACTTCGTCCTGCGACAGGATTTCATAGCCCAGCACCGCGCCCTGCGAGCCGGCGATCATCTGCTGGGTGAACGCGTCGGCGCGGATATCGCCGACGTGTTCGTCATCCACATCCACATGCAGGCCTGCACGCAGGCCCTGCATCTGGCTGGCCACGCGTACACCGTTGACCTGCGCCACCGCCGACTGCAGCGCCGCCAGCACCGCCAGTTCCGGGGTGCTGCCGATGCCGTCGGCCTCGCGCGCGACCTGGGTGGTGCCGCCGAAATCCGGCGTGCCACGCAGGGGCGCTGCTTCCACTGGCGCATTGCTGGCCAGTGCACTGGTTGCCTTGTCCTTGGCGGGTGTGGGCGCATCGGCGGCCGGGGTGTCCTGCTTGCCGCAGGCTGCAAGCAGCACGGCGGCCAGGCCCAGGCCGATCAAACGGGAGGTCGTACGCATGGGGTTGATCCTCGGATCAGATCGAGTCGAGCATCGAATCGGCGTTCGACGGCACCTTCACCTTGCTCTTCTTGGCGAAGGTCACGGCCGACTTGGTCGAGCCGTACAGGCCCTGGATGAAGCCCGGCGATTCCTTGGCCACCCATGCACCGGCAGCCAGTTTGCGGCCGACGGTGGCCATCTGGGTGGCGCCCAGGTTCTTCATGCCGGCGGTGAAGTTGCTGGCTTCGCCGCCCAGCTTCTGCGCTTCGGCAGCCGACGCCAGCAGCGAGACCAGGCCTTCGGCATAGTGCTGCTTGGATTCAGCGTTCAGCTCCGGCTGCGCGGCCTGGCGCTCGTCGATCGCGGCCTGGGCGGCTTCGCTGACCGACACCGACTTCTTCATCGCATCGACGCTGACCGAACCCGACGACAGCGCTTGGCGCTCGGCTTCCAGCAGCTGCACCTGCTCGGCCAGGCCGAAGGCACGGGCGAACGAGGTCTGGGCCTGCAGCGAGTGCGACTGCGAGCTGACGAAACGACGCACCAGTGCTTCCTGCGCGGCTTCATCCGGTGCGGCGGCGCTGGAGGCGCTGCTGCTGGAGGTACCGGTGGCGGCGCCGGCCAGATCCTTCAGCTTGCCCAGGCCGGCGTGCGCCGGCATCGACAGGGTGGCGGCCGCGATGGCCAGGACAAGAGCGGTATTGCGGATCATGTGTGAGTCCTTTGGGAGAGACGGCCGCGGTGCGGCACGTGGGGAATCGATAACCCCGGTGGATGCCGAGCGAGCTCGGTACCCACCGGGGTGGCGGATCAGCGGACCGCCTTGACGTTCAGTTCGTTGATCATCTGCTGGGCGGCCTTTTCGGCAGCCAGCTGCAGGGCATTGGTACGGGCCACGGTTTCATTCGGGCCGGTGCCGGAGAACTGCACCGGGCCGACCGACGACACGGTGCGCGGGAAACGACCGGTCACGTCCAGCACCTTGCCGGTGACAGTGACGAACACGCGGGTGTTGCCACTGGCCGGGTCGCGGTCGCGCATGCCGATGTCGAGGGTGCCGACGGCGATGTACGGAATGTTGGCTGCACGGATGCCGTTGGCGGTGTCACGCAGGGTGGCCGGGGCCAGGTCGTTGCCGGTGCTGAAGTCCTTGCGGATACGCTCGATGCTGAGCAGGCCACGCGACTCGCCTTCCACGTATTCGGCTTCAACCACTTCGTAGCCGGCGGCGCTGAAGGCACCGGTCATCGCGGTGTTGACCTCGGCGGCGTTGGCCACCTTCCAGGTGATGTTGTCGGCGCGTGCGGTGGTGCTGCCGCCGCTGGTGACCGACACCGATCCGTTCTGGTTGATGCTGCCGTTGGTGCTGACCGAGTTGCCGCGGAAGCTGTCGCCCTCACGGGTGTTCTCGCTGTAGCTGCTGCTGGCGTCGACGCGGCGGTATTCCTTGTCCTGGAACGACTGCACGGTGTCCTGCGAGCGCGCCATGAACAGGAAGGTCAGCAGCGAGCGCTGCGCGGCGGTGGCACCGGCCACGGCCGAACCCGCATCCAGCTTGGTCTGCAGCAGGGTGGTGTTGATCTCGGCGCGGACGGTGACGGTGTAGGTCTTGGCTTTCTTGTCTTCGGTGTCCGACAGCTGCACGGCGCTGAGCACGTAGCGGTCGATCTCGCCGATGAACTCGGCGCGACGCGCTTCGAACAGGCGCAGCTTGGCCGCACCGGTTTCGGCGATGTATGCCTCCAGGGCGTTGACCTTGGCCTTGTTCAGGGCCTGGGCACGGGTATCGGCACTCAGGCGCAGGCCGTAGCTGGCCGAGCCGGTGCCGCGCGAACTCGCGGTCTGCGCAGCGACCGGCGAGGCCACCACCAGCGCGATGAGGATGAGCAGGATGGTACGCATCAACGACATGACTTGATCAACTCCTGGAGGGCTTGGGTCTGCTGCTGCAACGGGCGGCCGCCCGGCTTCTGTTCGTCCAGCCAGGCGCGCGAATCGGCACGCTTGGCGGCGGCGCCGGCGAAGGCATCGAGCCCGGCCAGCAGGGTTTCGTAGCTGGCCGACCACTGGTCGACCTGCCACTGCGTGGCCGGAACCACCTTGGTGGCCCCCTTGCGCAGCGGCTGTTCGAAATAGACCTTCCCCGAGAACGGTTCGGTCACCTTGGCGGTGAAGAAGGCGCCGAACAGCATCGTCTTCATCGCCGGGGTTTCCTCGATCACGCCGTTCTTCAGTGCATCGACCTGCAGGTTGATGACGTAGTCGGGTTCGGGAATCTTCAGCTGGTAGACCTTGCCGTCGGCAAAGCGGGCGGCCATCGCGCCACCGATCGCCTGGCCCGAGGCCGGCGGCAGCAGCCCGACGCCGGTGTTGGACGACAGCGTCTTGGACAGTTCATGGGCCAGCGTGGCGCGCAGCGGCGCTTCCCACTTCGGGTCGGGCAGCTTGGCGCGGACCGCGTCGGACAGGGTTACACCACCGACCTGCAGACGGCGCACCGCCGCGTCGGGCAACCTGGCCTGGGCAAGGCTGGCCGCCAGCACCTGCGACAGGCTGGTATCGGCGCCGCCATACAGCAGATCGGCGACGATCGCGTCGATATCGTCGTTGTCCGGTCGGTAATCCTGCACGTCGATGCGCTGCAGCGTAAGCGGATAGGACGCGATCACCTGGCGCTCGCGGAAGTCGAAGAACAACGCCTGCAGCGCCACTTCCACCAGCACCTTGTACTGGTCACCGATCGGCTCGACCGAGACCAGTTCGCGGTCCAGCGCGGCGGCCAGCACGGTGGCGCTGGTGGTGCCGTCGAGCATCGCCACCGGCTGGTCGATCAGCTCCAGGTGGGCCGGTGCGCGGCGCTTGAGCGACTGCGCCAGCGTCTGGTTCAGCGGGACCAGGCCACGCCGTTCCAGCACCGCATGCGCATGTGGCGTGGTCGCCTGCACGGCGGCGGCGTCAGCGGTATAGGCAAAACCGGCCCAATAGGCCTGCTGCGATTTGTCCGCGGCCTGCACGGCCGTCGGCCATACGGCCAGGCACAGGGCACAGGCAAGCAGGCGCGCAAAAGCGCGCGATGCGCTCTTCGTCCTTGAATACATCCAACCGCTCCTCGGTCAATACGCACGGAATGCGGGCGCTGATGCGTCCGCTGGGCGCGAAACATAGCCGCTCAGGCGCGCGGCGACAAGTGCTGTCCTTGTCGGCTCAGTCCGTGGGGGGCAGGCCGGCCCGTTGCCGCAGCAGTCCGCGCTCGGCCTGGTTGTGGCTGAGCCGAGCCGCCTCGCCAAAAGCGTCACGCGCATCCTGCTCGCGCCCCAGTGCCTGCAACAGCTCGCCACGCACCACCTGCAGTGGCGCGTAGTCACGCAGGCGCGCGTCGACCAGCAAGGGCTGCAGTTGCGCCCACGCGGCGAAGGGACCGTCGCTGCGCAGGATCGCCACCACCCGGTTCAATGCCACCACTGGCGAAGGCTGCACCTGCAGAAGCTGTGTATAAAGCGCAGCAATGCGCGGCCAATCGGTAGCGTCAGCGCGACGCGCAGCCGCATGGCAGGCCGCGATGCGCGCCTGCAGCACGTAGGGATCCTGCCCGCCGCCTGCGGCCAGCGCACGTGCCAGTGCCTGCTGACCACGTTCGATCTGCAGCCAATCCCAGCGCGCGCGGTTCTGACGGTCCAGCAGCACCGGCGCGCCCTGCGCGTCCACCCGCGCCGCTGCACGCGAGGCCTGCAGCTCCATCAGCGCCAGCAGGCCCAGTACCGGCGGCACCGGCAACCGATGGGCCAGGATGCGGGCCAGGCGCAGCGCTTCATCGCACAGTGCCGGACGCATCCAGTCATCGCCGGCGCTGGCCGCATAGCCTTCGTTGAACACCAGGTAGATCGCCTCCAGCACCGAAGCCAGGCGCTCCGGCATCGCCTCCGCGCGCGGCACTTCATAGGGCACCTGCTTCTGCGCCAGGGTGCGCTTGGCGCGCACGATGCGCTGGGCGATGGTCGGTTCCGGCTGCAGGAACGCGCGTGCGATCTCCACGGTGGTCAGGCCACCGAGCAGGCGCAGGGTGAGTGCCACGCGCGCATCGGCCGGCAGCACGGGATGGCAGGCCACGAACATCAGCCGCAGCAGGTCATCGCCCAGGTCATCCTCCAGCGCCTGGTTGTCATCGGGTGCCGGCAGCGCCGCCGGATGCAGTTCCTCGCCCCATTGCGCGTGCTGCTGCGCCACGCGCTGGTGCTGGCGCAGCACATCGATGGCACGGTTGCGCGCGGTGGTCATCAGCCAGGCTCCGGGGTTGTCCGGGATGCCCTGCTCCGGCCAACGCTCCAGCGCGGCCAGCCAGGTGTCCTGGGCCAGTTCCTCGGCACGGCCGACATCGCCACCGAGCAGCCGCGCCAGGCGCGCGATCAGCACTGGCGACTCCATCCGCCAGAGGGTTTCCAGACGCTGCGTCAGTGCGGGCTCGAGCATGCGCCGATCACAGCACGCACGCCCGGCCCGCACAAGCGCCGCAGCTCACGCTTCAACAATCGGCTTGAAGCCACCCCAGAACATGCGCCGGGTATCGAACGGCATGTCCTTCGGGCCCAGCGACGCCAGCCGCGGGTCGGCCATCACCTTTGCGTTGATGCGGTCGCGTGCCGCGCGCGAGCGGAACACCACGAAGGCGACGATCACCGTCTCGCCCGGTTTCGCCTTGACCGCGCGCGGGAACGAGGTGCTCTTGCCCGGTTCCACATCGTCGGCCACGCATTCCATGTACTGCAGCGCGCCATGGTCCTTCCACACCACGCCGGCCTTGCGGGCAAGGCGGCGGTAGGCCGCCACCTTGTCCTGCGGGCACGGCAGCACGTACGCATCCACGTAAGCCATGAGGGTTCTCCCTTGCGGCGGCCGTCAGCCCGGCTCGCCGTCCATGTGTGCGATTTCCCAGAGATGGCCATCCAGGTCCTGGAAGCCGCGCTGGTACATGAAGCCCAGGTCGCGCGCCGGCTGCGGCTCGCTGGCGCCGGCGGCCAGTGCCTTGTCCACCAGCTCGTCAACGGCCTTGCGACTGGGTGCCGAGAGCGCATTGATCACTTCCGTGTGGGTGTGCGCGTCGGCAATCGGCTTGTTGGTGAACTGCTGGAAAAAAGGTTGGGTCAGCAGCATCACATAGATGCTCTCGCTTATGACCATGCCAGCCGCATCGTCATTGGTATAGGTTGGATTGAAGCTGTAGCCCAGCGCGGTGAAGAATGCCTTGGACTTCTCCAGATCCTGCACGGGCAGGTTGACGAAGATCATCTGCGGTTGTGGTGCACTCATTGGTAACGCTCCTTGTGGATGAAGAGGAAAGAGGGAGGGATCAGGGCTGCTTCATGCAATTGACCATCCACGGCTTGCCGTAACGGTCGATCAGCATGCCCCAGCGATGTGCCCAGAACGTTTCGGCGATCGGCATCTGCACCTGGCCACCTTCGGCCAGCGCAGCGAACACGCGTTCGGCTTCTTCGATGCTGTCGACGTCGACATTGATGGTGGTCGAGCCGCCCTCGCCACCGCCGGGACCGTCGGCCGCCATCACGATGGCGCTGCCGATCTCCAGCTGGCTGTGCGCAACGTGGTCGAGGGTTTCCGGCGGCATTTCGTTGCAGCCCGGCGAGCCATCGGAGGGCGGCATGTCGCGGTACTTCATTTCCGAGGTGACCTGGCCACCGAGTGCCTTGGCATAGAACGCCATTGCCTCGTGGGCCTGGCCGCTGAAGCCGAGGAAGGGAATCAGTCTCATGGCAATACTCCGTTGTGCGGTTCAGGGCGATAGTGCCGGGGCGTGCCCGACAGGGAGAGGAATCGGATCAGCCTTCCAGCTGTGCACGCAGACGCTGTTCCTGCTGCTGTAATTCGGGGGTGAAGGCTTCACCAAAGTCTTCTGCGGAGATCAGCGGACGCAGTTCCAGCGTGCCGCCCTCGCCGAACGGCGCACGGCTGGCCCATTCAACGGCCTCGTCCAGCGACCGCACCTCCCACAGCCAGAAGCCGGCGATCTGTTCGCTGGCAGGACCGAACGGACCGGCCTCGACCTTGGGTGCCCCGCCGCCGAAATGAATGCGACGGCCGCGCTGGGTGGCGTGCAGGCCTTCACCGGCCAGCATGATGCCGGCGGCCACCAGTTGTTCGTTGAAGGCGCCCATTTCGGACAGTTCCTGTTCGCTGGGCATGCGGCCGGCTTCGGAGTCGGCGTTGGCCTTCACGATCACCATCACTTTCATTTCGGTCTCCCGTGGGACGCGTGGTGCGTGCCCTTCACTGGGTACAACGAACCAGGGGGCTGGGAATCGACACGTCTGTTGGAAATTTTTTTCTTCCGCGGAAAGCGCGCCTTCGGCGGTGGTCGGCGAACGGCGGAGCCCCTCCGTGGTGGGGTTGGGTTGGTCGCTGAAAGCTCGGGTTCCCGTGGGTGGGCCGGGCGGCTGGGGCTGGCGGGGACGCTGTGAACCCGTCCCTGGGGGCCAGATCAGATCCCCCGCCAACCCCACCCTCCCGCCCCCAGACAGATCTCTGCGGCTGCCCCACCACGGGAAAATCAAGAGAAAAGGCAAAAGCAAAAGCAAAGGCAACAGCAACGGCGGTTGGCTGGCGGCCTCGGCTTTGCGAGCGAAGCGACCCGCTTTTGCTCTTGTTTGTGATTTTCCGTGGTGAACGCCGCAGGAAACTGTCCAAGGCCGGGTGGGTAGGCGGGGCGGGG
>NZ_KV791368.1:0-2891 GCF_001807895.1 Stenotrophomonas sp. HMSC10F07 | reverse complement strand
CGGGCATGGCCCGGCGCTACCCAGGCATGACCGCCGGATCATCACCGGTAGCGCCGGGCCATGCCCGGCGGAACGGGCGACGCGTTACGGCGCAGCCCTGCGCACGGTCAACGTCGCGCTCGCTTCACCACCACCTTCCAGCTGCAACTGCAGCGGCAGCGCCTGGCCTTCCTTCAGCGCGCCCCGCCCCTGCATCAGCATCAGGTGCAGGCCACCAGGCTTGAGTTCGGCACGCGCGCCGGCTGCCAGCGGCAGGCGCTCGATCGCGCGCATCCGGCTGACGCCATCGACGATCGTGGTCTCGTGCAGCGACACGTCGCCGAAACTACTGCTGGTCGCACCGGTGATCACCACCGCCCTGCTGCAGCCGTTGTGGATCACGCCATAGCCGGCAGTCATCGGTATCGCCGGATTCGGTGGCAACCGCGCCCAGCCCTGCTCCACCGTGACGCAGCGTGATTCCGCAGCCGAAGCCGATGCTGCAACCGCACACAGCACCCACAATACGCCAACGAATGGTTTGGTTATCATCGCCCAGGTTCCTTCTTCGCAACGAGACCGCAGCATGACGACGCTCATCGAGGTGATCAACCACGGCCCCATCCGCGAACTGCGCCTGGCGCGGCCGCCGGTCAATGCACTGGACACCGATCTGTGCCGGCAGCTGATCCATGCCATCGAACTGGCCATGGCCGAAGACGCGCACGGCGTCGTGCTGTCGGGCAGCGAGCGCATCTTCACCGGTGGAATGGACGTGCCGCACCTGCTCTCGCATGGCGATGACAAGCACAAGCTGCTGGACACCTGGAACGCTTTCTTTGGCGCCGTGCGCACACTGGCCGAGAGCCGCATCCCGGTGGTCGCAGCGATCACCGGCCACGCGCCGGCCGGCGGCTGCGTGCTGGCCCTGTGCTGCGACTACCGGGTAATGGCGCGCAGCGCCGATCCGTCGCGGCCGTATGCCATCGGCCTGAACGAGGTGCAGGTGGGCCTGATCGCGCCGGAGGGCATCCAGCGCCTGCTGCGCCGTGCGGTGGGCGTGCACCGCGCCGGCGTGCTGCTGACCACCGGTTCGCTGGTACCGGCCGAACAGGCGCTGCAGATCGGCCTGGTCGACGAGCTGGCTGAGGGTGACCTGGTGGTGGCCCGCGCCGTGGCCTGGCTGCAGAACCTGCTCAAGCAGCCTCGGCAGCCGATGCTGCTGACCCGCGCCATCGCTCGCGCCGACCTGCACGAAGCGCTGCACCCGGACCTGATCCAGCTGGACCGTTTCGTCGAGGCCTGGTTCGCCCCGGACGCGCAGAACGCCCTGCAGGCCCTGGCGGCGCGCCTGGGCAAATAGCGGTTGCCCCGCCCGGGGTCAGATCCCTTTCGCCGGGCGAAAGGGATCTGACCCCTGACCGGTATAATCAGGCCCTCTTTCACTGCTGTGGCCGCCCCCTTGAACGACACGCCCGAACCCGTCGTCTCCGAGCTGATCGACCTGCTCACGCTGGAGCGGCTGGAGGACAACCTGTTCCGCGGGCAGAGCCGCGACATCGGCACCAAGTACGTGTTCGGTGGGCAGGTGCTGGGCCAGGCCCTGGCTGCGGCGCAGGCCACGGTCGACAACGGCCGTCACGTGCACTCGCTGCACGCCTACTTCCTGCGCGCCGGCAACATCGACCACCCGATCGTCTACGACGTGGACCGCACCCGCGATGGCGGCAGCTTCTCGGTGCGACGGGTCACCGCGATCCAGCACGGCAAGGTGATCTTCTTCTGCGCGGCCTCGTTCCAGCAGGCCGAGACCGGCGCCGAGCACCAGCACAAGATGCCTGAAGTGCCGCAGCCGGAAGACATCGAACCGAACCGGCCGCTGCCGGCCGAAGTGCTGGAGCGGCTGCCGATCAAGGTGCAGCGCTGGCTGTCGCGTGGCGGCCCGTTCGAGTTCCGCCACGTCTACCCGCGCGACGAGTTGAACCCGCCCAAGCGCCCGCCCTACCACCAGGTGTGGCTGCGCCTGAGCGAGCCGGTCGGCGATGCCCCGGAGCTGCACCAGGCGCTGCTGGCCTATGCCTCCGACTTCCACCTGCTGGGCACGGCGACCTTCCCGCACGGCATCAGCTACTACCACCCGCACGTGCAGATGGCCTCGCTCGACCACGCAATCTGGTTCCACCGCCCGTTCCGCGCCGACGACTGGCTGCTGTACTCGCTGGACAGCCCCAGCGCGCAGGATTCGCGCGGCCTGGCCCGCGGCCAGTTCTTCACCCGCAACGGCGTGCTGGTGGCCAGCACTGCGCAGGAAGGCCTGATCCGCGTGGTTCCCGACCAGGCTGCGGCCGCCGCCGTGCCGGCCAAGGAGTAACCCATGCGCCAGATCTTCAGCAGCCAGCGCGTGGAAACCGTCGAAGGCGTGGCCGAGCTCCTGCGCGGGCATGGGATCGACGTCAAGGTGACCAACGGGCGCTCGTACAAGACCCGTCGCCGCGGCCAGTTCAGTTATACCGACCTGGGCAACGCCAACGCCTACCCGGCGGTATGGATCGTGCGTGCCGACGACCAGCCGCGCGCGCGCGAAATCCTGCGCGAAGCGCGCCTGCTCGACACTACCCGCCGTGACCACCCCACCGCCGAATTCGCCTTCCGCGACGCGCCGGAACCGGGCAGCGGCGGCCGCAGCTGGGCCTGGCGCATCCGCATCGCGCTGCTGGTGGTGATCGCTGGCGTGGCGCTGGTGATCGGCCTGCGCCATCGCGGCGCCCCGGTGCCCGCCCCGCAGGCCCAGCCGCAGCAGGCGCAACCGGCCCCGCAGGCCGCGCCGGAAGAGGAAGAAGTCCGGGTCCGCATCCAGCCCTCGAAATGATTCGCGGGTGAAAAAGGGGACGGAGGGGATTAAGTCGTTTGTG
>NZ_KV791367.1:0-1154 GCF_001807895.1 Stenotrophomonas sp. HMSC10F07 | reverse complement strand
GGGTGCCCAGATGATCCGGCTGAACGTAGTAGAGGGCGCTGCCCTTCAACAATCCGACGGGCAGGTTGTCCGACCAGATCACCTGCTGAAGTGCAATACCCGGTCGCCGAAAGCCACCGACGCGGCCCTGGAGGCGTCTTGATTGCTCAAGCTGAAGCGCCTCCTATTGACAATCAGATGACTGGACCTCAACCAGGAGAGGGAATGCCCCTCTCCTGACATCTTCAATCACCGCTCCCAGTTCGGCCGTCACCCAACGACGGCTGCTCCGCACGCATTCGCTCTTCAATCAAACTCAGTGCGTCCTCGTGTTCTTCCAAGACTGCATCGTGGAAGGGAGCGCCTCTTTTAGCCACCTTACGGAAGGAGAGGATTACCTCGCGGGCCTCCTGGTAGCGCTCGATACTCATAAGTGCATCGACCAACCCAGACGCCACATAGGCATCGTGAGGGCGGGTCTTTTCGAGTGCCCGAAACGCGCGAAGGGACAATTCTGCGTCATTCGCGCGCATGCCGATGGCTGCGAGAAGTAGCCAAGCCCCTTCCGTTTCATGGCCTTGGTCAACGAAATCAATCAGCCAAGCGCGCGCTCTAGGAACGTCTCCCGCTTCAAGCCAGCTTTTTACTTCATCGAATTCCATTGAGGTCATCTTCAGTTATTTTGTCTTGGCAACGCCAAGATACGCATCCAGTAAGGCAACGGGCCCTGCTTCCACCCCATACTCCCTTAAGGTCGGGATCCCTGCGAGCGCGACTGCAGATTGACACGCAGTGCTCAATCTCCTTCCTGCAGTCCTCATCCTTGTCTCTGTCCGAGCAGGCTTGCTTCAGCACTGCCAATGACATCTGCGACGTAGCGCTATTGGGATTGAGCAAACCGTTGGGACCGATCCCCATCATTTCTTGGAGCATCAAAACATTCTTGAGGGAGTCCAAGTTGATTTTTGGACCAAAATCCCAATTGCCGTTCGGATTGCTGAGGTCTGTCTCATTGTACGCCCCAACGGCACCCGGGGCGCCCGTGACCACGGGCGGCGGGGGCAGCAAAGGAATTGCCAGCATCCCATCCGGGTCAACCGAGGTGAGAGGGTTGCCCTTCACGTAGCCATAGGTGCTGATTCCCCCCTGCAATCCGAGCGGGTCTGACGTCACGA
>NZ_KV791366.1:0-30417 GCF_001807895.1 Stenotrophomonas sp. HMSC10F07 | reverse complement strand
CCCGAGGCATGCCTCGGGCCCATGCGGCTCACGCTCCCGCAACCGGCCCCACCCCGCCTTCGACAGTTGGCCGCGATCTGTCGGTGGGTGCCGACCGTTGGTCGGCACTGATCGAATCCCGACCAACGCTCGGGATCCACTTTCAACCAACCGATGGGGTCAGATCCGTTTTCCTGTGGAAAACGGATCTGACCCCAACCTTTCAAATGGCCGGCAACACGCTGGACGCCAGCGCCGACAACAGCGAGGATGGAGCCTGGTTCTTCTGGCTGGCCCTGCATGGCGCAACGCATCCTTGAACCCGGTGAGATCGAGACGCTCGCCTCGCGCGATGTGCCGCGCATCATCCTGCCTGATACCGGGTCACTGTTCGCTACGCGCGCGGCACGCCTGCGCAGCCTGGCCGGGCACAGTGCCATCGGTGGCTACCTGCAGCTGCTGGCGGCGCTGGCCGATGCGCAGCAGGCGCTGCTGGATGAGTTGACGCCGCAGCAACGCGAGGGGCTTCAGGCACAGGCGCGCGCGCAACAGTCGAGCGCGGCGGCTAGCGCCGGCATGCCGTTGCGGCCGGCCAACACACTGCAACTGGATGGGCGCTGGCGCGACTGGCTGCGCACGCTGTGCCGGCACTGTGCCGACGAAACCGGGCTGCCTGTGGAAACCCGGCAGGAACTACAGCGCGTCGCCGCCGCTGATGATGCGTGGCTGGATGCACAGGCGCATGCGGTGCTGGAACGCGATGACGCGCCGTCGGTCGACGCCGTCGCTGCGCTGCTGGTGATGAACGCGCTGCAGGTGTACTGGGCGGTGCTCGCCGCCAGCTTCCATCCGACCGACCTGAAGCCGCTGGCCGATGCGCCAGGGTTGTGCCCGCTCTGTGGCACGCTGCCGGTGGCCAGCGTGGTGCAGGCGCGCCCGCCCTACGCCGCCTATCGCTACCTGTCGTGCTCACTGTGTGCCTGCCAGTGGCATTACGTGCGCGTGCAGTGCAGCCAGTGCGGCGCCGCCGGCAAGGACATTGCCTATCGCGCCCTGGCCGAGGTGGACGGTGACAGCGGCGAGGCGGTGCGCGGGAGTGCGGTGCGCGCCGAGACCTGCGACCACTGCCACAGCTATCGCAAGATCCTGTACCTGGAGAAAGATCCGTCACTGGAGCCGGTGGCCGATGACCTCGGCACGCTGGCGCTGGACCTGCTGCTGGCCGAGGAAGGCTATGCGCGCGCCAGCCAGAACCCGCTGCTGTGGCAATCCGACGGCAACTGACCTATGCCACGCACGCACGCCACGCCGGCATCGGCCGCCGCCCTGCCTTCGCTGGACCGGCTGCTGCGCCTGCCTGCGTTGTCGGCCATGATCGAACGCCACGGCCGCAGCCGCATCACCCAACTGCTGCGCGCACACCTGCAGGAACTACGCGACCGTATCAGCGCCGCGCAGCTCTCGGCCGAACGCCTCGAACAGGCCATCAACGGCCCGTCGCTGGTCGCGGCGCTCGGCGCCGCACTGGCGGCCGACGCACGCCTGGAGCTGCAGCCGATGTTCAACCTGACCGGCACCGTGCTGCACACCAACCTGGGCCGCGCGCTGTTGCCCGATGCCGCCGTGCAGGCGGTCACCCGCGCAATGACAGCGCCGGTCGATCTGGAATTCGACATCATCCGCGGCCGCCGCGGCGACCGCGATGCACGGGTGCAGGCGCTGGTCTGCGAACTGACCGGCGCCGAAGCCGCCACCGTGGTCAACAACAATGCGGCGGCGGTCCTGCTGCTGCTCAACAGCCTGGCCAACCGCCGCGAGGTGGTGGTGTCGCGCGGCGAACTGGTGGAGATCGGCGGTGCCTTCCGCATTCCCGATGTGATGCGCAGCGCCGGCGCGCGGCTGCTGGAAGTCGGTACCACCAACCGCACCCACCCGGCCGACTTCGCCAATGCCGTCGGCGCACGTACCGCGTTGCTGATGGAAGTGCATGCCAGCAACTACGCGATCACCGGCTTCACTGCCAAGGTCGACACTGCGGCGATGGCTGCGATCGCGCACGAGCACGGCCTGCCGCTGGTGGTGGACCTGGGCAGTGGCAGCCTGTGCGATCTGGCGGCCTTCGGCCTGCCGCACGAGCCCACCGTGCAGGAAGCACTGGCGGCCGGCGCCGATCTGGTTTCGTTCAGTGGCGACAAGCTGCTGGGCGGCCCCCAGGCCGGGATCATCGCCGGCCGCGCCGACCTGATCGCGCGGATCAACCGCAATCCGCTCAAGCGGGCGCTGCGCATGGACAAGATGGGCCTGGCCGCACTGGAAGCCGTGCTGGCCCTGTACCGCGAACCGGAACGGCTGGCACTGCGGCTGCCGACCCTGCGCAGCCTTTCGCGCCTGCGGGATGACATCGACGAGCAGGCACACCGCCTGCTGCAGCCGATGCGCGAGTCGCTGGCCGCCGACTACGCGCTTGAACGGGCCTCGATGTACAGCCAGATCGGCAGCGGCGCGCAGCCACAGGCGCAGCTGGCAAGCGCCGGACTGCGCGTTACCAGCGCGCGCCGCGGCGGGCTGGATCGCTTGGCCAAGCGCTTGCGCCAGCTGCCGCGGCCGGTGCTTGGCCGCATTGCCGATGACGCGCTGTGGCTGGACCTGCGCTGCCTGGAACCCACCGACGAAGCCGCCTTCCTCGCGCAATGGAGCACGCTGCAGGCATGATCGTCGGCACCGCCGGGCATATCGACCATGGCAAGACCAGCTTGGTGCGCGCACTGACCGGCATCGAAACCGATCGCCTGCAGGAAGAACGCATGCGCGGTATCTCCATCGAGCTGGGCTATGCCTATGTCCCGGTGGAAAGCACAGGCGGCGGGAGTGCGGAGGCGACGCTGGGCTTCGTCGATGTGCCGGGCCATGAACGCTTCGTGCATACGATGGTGGCCGGCGCCACCGGCATCGATGTCGCCCTGCTGGTGATCGCCGCCGACGACGGTGTGATGCCGCAGACCCGCGAGCACCTGGCGATCCTGCAACTGCTGGGCGTGGACCGCGGCGCGGTAGCCTTGACCAAGATCGACCGTGTGGATGCGGCGCGCCTGGCCCGGGTCGAGATCGAGATCGCCGCGCTGCTGGCCGGAACGCCGCTGCAGGATTCCCCCGTATTCGCCTGCAACAGCACCGCACCAGACGATTCTGGCGTCAACGCGCTGCGTACCCAGCTGCACGCGTGGGCGTCGGACAACGCCAACACGCGCCAGGCCGAACTGCGCAGCGAGCTGTTCCGCATGCCGGTGGACCGCGTGTTCTCGCTGGCCGGCCACGGCACGCTGGTGACCGGCGCAGTGCACGGCGGCATCGCTGCCGTGGGTGAGCATCTGCAGCTGATGCCGGCCGCCACTGACGTGCGCGTACGCAGCATCCACGCGCAGAACCAGGCCAGCGAACACGCCATGGCCGGGCAGCGCTGCGCGTTGAACCTGGCTGCCATCGCCCGCGACGACATCCACCGTGGCGACTGGATCGCCGACTCGCGCGCCCTGCTGGCGACCCGTCGCGTCGACGTACGCCTGCGGCTTTCCGCACTGGCAACACCGTTGCGCGACTGGGCGCCGCTGCACATCCACTGGGGCACGATGCACCGGCAGGCCCATGTGGTGCTGCTGGAGGACGTCGATCACGGCGACGGACAGTTGGTGCAACTGGTGTTCGATGCACCGGTCTGCGCGATGTGCGGTGATCGCTTCATCGCCCGTGATTCAGCGGCCATCCGCACGCTGGGTGGTGGCATCGTGCTCGATCCGGACCCGCCACAGCGGCGCCGGCGCAGCCAGGCACGGCTCGCCTGGCTGGGCGCACTGGAGCAGCTGGCCACAGGTGCGGGAATCGGCCCGCTGTTGCAGCAGGCTTCCTTCGGCATAGCCATGGCCGCCCTGCAACGCTACTGCCGGCGCGCGGCCGACCGGATCGATCTTCCTGCGGGCACGCGGCGCATCGTCACCCGCGAAGACACGGTGGTCATCTTTGCTTCGCACTGGCAGGCGCTTCGCGAACAGGTGATCACGTCGCTGCGCAGCTGGCACGAGCGACGTCCGGACGAGCCCGGTGTTGATGGCGGGCGCCTGCAGCGCAGTACGCTGCCCGCGCTTGCAGCGAGCCTGTGGAATGCCCTGCTGCAGGGCATGCTGGACGACGGCAGCGTGCAGCGCGTGGGCGCCTGGTGGCGCCTGCCCGGCCATGACCATGCGCCACCGGAACGCGAACGACTTCTGCTCGAACGCGTGCTGCCGCAGCTGCACGCCGGTCGCTTCGATCCACCGTGGGTGCGCACGCTGGCCACCGACGTTGGTCTGGCCGAAGACGAGGTCCGCGCCGTCCTGCGCCGCGCTACCGCGCGTGGCGAACTGTTCCAGGTAGTGCCGGACCTGTTCTATGCACCGGCCCGCATTGCCGAGCTGGCCGCGATCGTCGCGCAGCTGTCGCAGGCCACCGGCACGGTGGATGCGGCCACCTTCCGCGATGCCATCGGCCTGGGCCGCAAGCGCAGCATCCAGATCTTGGAGTTCTTCAACCGCGTTGGCTACACTCGACGCGTCGGTGACCAGCATCGGCCGCGCGGCGACCTGCAGTGGAACGCAGCCCGCGACTGAGCCCACCGGTGCCGCCGTACTTTCGGAAGGCATGCGCATCCGGGCATGCGGCTGGGCTTCAAACCCAGTAGGGGGCGTCGATCGCTCCCTGGTAGGTTCGACTCCTGCTGCCTTCCGCCATTGGTGTTTCCGCAGGAGATGTCGGCATGGCCACGCACGCGCAGTCCCCCGCCCCTTCAACGGCCGATGCCCCGCAACGACTGACTTCGCTGGCACACGGCGGCGGCTGCGGCTGCAAGATCGCGCCGGGCGTGCTGTCCGAACTGCTGCGTGGCGTGCCAGCGCTTCCGGCACCGGCCGAACTGCTGGTCGGCCGCGAGACCAGCGACGACGCCGCGGTGTACCGCCTCGATGACCGCCAGGCAATCGTCGCCACCACCGATTTCTTCATGCCGATTGTCGACGACCCGTTCGACTTCGGCCGCATCGCCGCCACCAACGCGCTGTCGGACCTGTACGCGATGGGGGCACGACCATTGTTCGCGCTGGCCATCGTCGGCATGCCGATCAACACGCTGCCGCAGGAGACCATCCGCGGCATCCTGCAGGGCGGCGAGCGTGCCTGCGCCGATGCCGGCATCGTGGTCGCTGGAGGCCACAGCATCGATTCGGTGGAACCCATCTATGGCCTGGCCGCGATCGGCGTGCTCGACCCGCAGCGGCTCAGGCGCAATGCCGATGCCCGCGCCGGCGATGTACTGGTGCTGGGCAAGCCGTTGGGCGTGGGCGTGTATTCGTCGGCGCTGAAGAAAGAGGTGCTGGACGCCGACGGCTACCAGCAGATGATCGCGTCGACCACCCGCCTGAACACCGTGGGCGTGCCCCTGGCTGCGCTGGACGGTGTGCACGCGATGACCGATGTCACCGGTTTCGGCCTGCTCGGCCACCTGCTGGAAGTGTGTCGCGCCAGTGGTGTCGCTGCGGAGGTGGACAGCGCACAGGTGCCGCTGCTGCCTCAGGCCCTGGAGCTGCTGCAGCGCGGCTGCTTGACCGGCGCGTCCAACCGCAACTGGGCCTCGTATGGTGAGGAGGTGCGTTTCGCCGATGGGTTGCCGGCACACTGGCAGCCGCTGCTGACCGACCCACAGACCAGCGGTGGGCTGCTGGTGTCCTGCGCCCCGGAAGCGGTGGACGCGGTGCTGGCCTGCTTCCACGACGCAGGGTTCGGCCAGGCAGCCGTGGTGGGGCGATTGGGCGCGGGCCTGCCGGGTGTCAGCGTCCGCTGAGACGCTGTAATGAGAAGGGCGCCCGAAGGCGCCCCTGATGTAACGCTGGATGCAGCATCACTCGATGTTCTGCACCTGTTCGCGGATCTGGTCGATCAGCACCTTCAGCTCCACCGCGGCATTGGACGTGCGGCTGTCCACCGACTTCGAGCCCAGCGTGTTGGCTTCGCGGTTGAACTCCTGCAGCAGGAAGTCCAGGCGGCGGCCGACCGGCTCACGCTGCTTGAGCACGCGGCGGATCTCGACGATGTGGCTGCCAAGACGGTCCAGCTCTTCATCCACGTCCAGCTTCTGCAGCCACAGCACCAGTTCCTGCTCGGCGCGGCCGGGATCGACCGGGTGCGGCAGGTCGGCCAGGCGTGCGGCCAGCTTGGCACGCTGGCCGTCGCGAATGGCCGGAATCAGCGTGCGGACTTCGGTGGCGATGCGTTCGATGCCGTCCACGCGCTCGCTGATGGCCGCCGACAACTTGCCGCCTTCGCGCTCACGGGCCTCGACGAAGCCGTCCAGCACCTGGTCCAGCAGGGCCAGTGCCTCGACCTGCAGGGCCGCGGCATCGGTGGCCTCGCCACGGGTCACGCCCGGCAGCTGCAGCAGGTCGGTGAAGCTGACCTGCAGGTTGGGGAAATCGGAGGTCAGGCGGTGGGCCAGGCGGCCCAGCTGGCCCAGCAGGGCCTCGTCCACCTGCAGGTTGGCCGCCGCTTCCGGCGCGCGCAGGCGCACCACCAGATCCAGCTTGCCACGGCTCAGGCGTGCGGCGATGCGCTCGCGCAGCTGCGGTTCGAGCGCCCGCAGTTCCTCGGGCAGGCGGGTGCCGACCTCCAGGAAGCGGTGGTTGACCGAGCGCAGCTCGCAGCCCAGCGTGCCCCACGGGGTGACCCGCTCGCCGCCGGCATAGGCGGTCATGCTTCGAATCATGGATTGTGTCCGGTGCGTGCAAAGGGGGAATGGTACCCTAGCGCCCTCACCAGAGCCCCCTTGCCCGCCCCGTGAAGGCCGCGGGCGTGGCGGCGTACTCCCTCGCCATTACGGAACCCGCACCATGTCCGATTCCCGCCCCAGCGGCCGCCAGCCCGACCAGCTCCGCCCGGTCGTCATCCAACGCGGCTTCACCCGCCACGCCGAAGGTTCGGTGCTGGTGTGCTTCGGTGAAACCCGCGTGCTGTGCACCGCCAGCGTCGAGAACCGCGTGCCGGGCTTCCTGCGCGGCAAGGGCGAAGGCTGGGTCACCGCCGAGTACGGCATGTTGCCGCGCGCCACCCATACCCGCAGTGATCGCGAAGCGGCCCGCGGCAAGCAGGGCGGCCGCACGCTGGAGATCCAGCGCCTGATCGGCCGCAGCCTGCGCGCGTGCGTGGACCGCAACGCGCTGGGCGAGCGCACCATCACCCTCGACTGCGACGTGCTGCAGGCCGACGGTGGCACCCGCACCGCCGCCATCACCGGCGCCTACGTGGCCCTGGTCGATGCGGTGAACGTGCTGATGAAGCGTGGCGACATCAAGCGCAACCCGATCCTGGGCGCGGTGGCCGCGGTGTCGGTGGGCGTGTACCGCGGCACCCCGGTGCTGGACCTGGACTACGCCGAAGACAGCGACTGCGACACCGACATGAACGTGGTGATGAACGACGGTGGTGGCTTCATCGAACTGCAGGGCACCGCCGAAGGCCACGCCTTCCGTCGCGATGAACTGGACGCGCTGCTGGGCCTGGCCGAAAAGGGCGTGGCCGAGCTGCTGGCCGCGCAGCAGGCGGCGCTGTCGGCATGAACCGGCGCCTTGCCCTGACCACCCTGGTGGTGGCCGATTACGACGAAGCCATCGCCTGGTACACCGGCAAGCTCGGCTTCGCACTGTTGGAGGACATCGACCAGGGCCACAAGCGCTGGGTGGTGGTCGGCCCGACCGACGGCAGCGCCGCCGCGCTGCTGCTGGCCCGTGCCAGCAATGAGGAGCAGCGCAGCCGCATCGGCAATCAGACCGGTGGCCGGGTCGCCTTCTTCCTCAACACCGATGACTTCCACCGCGACCACGCGGCGATGCTGGCCGCCGGCGTCGAGTTCCTGGAAGCGCCGCGCGAAGAACCCTATGCAACGGTTGCGGTGTTCCGCGATCTGTATGGCAACACCTGGGACCTGCTGGAGCCCCGTCAATGAAGAAACTGGTACTGGCCAGCCACAACGCCGGCAAGCTGGTGGAGATGCAGGAGATCCTCGCCGACCTGCCGCTGCAGATCACCTCGGCCGCTGAGCTGGGCCTGGGTGACGTGGAAGAGACCGGCCTGACCTTCGTCGAGAACGCGCTGCTGAAGGCGCGCGCCGCCTGCGAAGCGACCGGCCTGCCGGCGCTGGCCGATGATTCGGGCCTGATCGTCGACGCCCTCGGCGGTGCGCCGGGCCTGTACAGCGCGCGCTATGCCGGTCACCCGACCAGCGCGGCGGCCAACAACGCCAAGCTGCTGGACGCGATGGCCGATGTTCCCGACAGCCAGCGCAGCGCCCGGTTCTATGCGGTGATCGTGCTGCTGCGCCACGCCACCGACCCGCAGCCGCTGATCTGCGAAGGCCGCTGGGAAGGCCAGATCATCCGCGAACTGCGCGGCACGAATGGTTTCGGCTACAACCCGGTGTTCCTGGACACCACCCACGGCCTGACCGCCGCGGAAATGGAGCCGGCGCTGAAGAACGCCATCAGCCACCGCGCCATTGCCCTGCAGCAGCTCAAGCAACAGCTGGCGACGCTGTACTGACGCCACCCGATCGAACCAGGGAAGCCGGCCAGCGGCCGGCACTACCGAACAAGCCCATGCCGCACGCCCACGACCACTGCAACCACCTGCCCGGCGAAGCCTGCTCCGCTGACCACGACAGCCCGCCGCGGCTGGTGCCGCCACCGCTGTCGCTGTACGTGCACCTGCCGTGGTGCGTGCGCAAATGCCCCTACTGCGATTTCAATTCGCACCAGGCCAAGGGCGAGCTGCCGTTCGACGCCTACATCGACGCGCTGCTGCGTGACCTGGACCAGGACCTGCCACTGGTCTGGGGCCGGGTGGTGCACAGCGTGTTCTTCGGTGGTGGTACGCCCAGCCTGTTCCCGCCGGAAGCGATCGACCGCTTCCTTCAGCAGGCCAGCGCGCGCCTGCGTTTCGCGCCCAATGCCGAGATCACCCTGGAGACCAACCCGGGCACCGCCGAGCATGGTCGTTTCGACCGCTACCGCGCGGCCGGGGTGAATCGCCTCAGTTTCGGCATCCAGAGTTTCGACGATGCCATGCTCAAGCGTCTGGGCCGCATCCACGACAGTGGCGAAGCCGAGCGCGCGGTGAAGATGGCGCAGGACGCGGGCTACGACAACTTCAACATCGACCTGATGTACGCGCTGCCGGAACAGACCCTGGCCGGTGCCGAGGCCGATCTGGAACGCGCATTTGCACTGCAACCGGCCCATATCTCGCACTACCAGCTGACCCTGGAACCGAACACGGTGTTCTTCGCGCGGCCGCCGCAGGGCATTCCCGATGAAGACAACGCCTGGGACATGCAGGAGCACTGCCAGACGCTGCTGGCGCAGGCCGGTTTCAACCAGTACGAAGTCAGCGCCTACGCACGCCCTGGCCGCCAGAGTGCGCACAACCTGAACTACTGGCGTTTCGGTGACTACCTGGGCATCGGTGCCGGCGCGCACGGCAAGATCAGCTCGGGTGCCGAAGAACACGTGCTGCGCCGCTGGAAGCTGAAGCATCCGCAGGCCTACCTGGACAGCGCGGGCACCCCGGCCTCGTTCGGTGGTGACGACGTGATCGCGCCGGAGCGGCTGCCGTTCGAGTACATGCTCAACCTGCTGCGCCTGCACGAAGGTTTCGGCCTGCGCGATTTCGAGTCGCGCACCGGGCTGCCGCGCAGCGTGCTGGACGCACCGCTGGCGGAGGCCGTCCAGCGCGGCTGGCTGGATGTGGCGGACGGCCATGTGCAACCGACCGAGCTAGGCCGTCGATTCACCAACGATGTGGTGAGCCTGTTCCTGGAGGAATAGACCTTCCCGCCGTTAGCGGATAGTGCCGGCCGCTGGCCGGCACTCCGGCGGAGACAGCGCTGCCGGCCCACGACCGGCACCACCGTTCATCCGTCGTCCCTCCCCAGCGGACGTGAGACACGTTCACCCTAAAGTAGCGCCGACTGCGGCCGACACGGTAGATTCACAAGATCGATCCGCGGGAATCCGGGTACCGCTCGCCGATGTCAGCTGTCTTTTCCATTACCTCTGCCGACAAAGCCCGCCTGGCCGCCAGCGACCTGCCACCGCGGGTGCGTGAGCTGCTGGGCGCGTTGATCGGCCTGTGCCGGCAAGCGCTGGCCGCGCCGCTGATCCTGACCGTCGAAGCGTTGGAGCAGACGCTGCTGCACGACGCGGATCGCGCGCGCAATCCGCAGCTGCAGGCGGAGCTGATGGCCCAGCGCGGCCAGTTGCATGCCTTCTCCGGTCATTTCGCTGACCGCATGCTTGATGCCGTGGCCGATGCGCTGATACGGCTGCGCGAACCCACGGCCCACTTCAACCCAGGTTCCACGCCGCCGCCGCTGCCCGGCATGCTCGGGCTGTCGCTGGTCGATGAACATGAAGTGGACCGCGACCTGCTGCTGACCGAGATGGTGCGGCGGGAGACGCTGCGTTCGACCAACACGCTGAACCTGCTGGGCCAACGCCTGGGCGTACTGGCGGCGGCACCGGCCTTCGAGGCCGACACCCTGCCGCTGGCACCACAGGCACTGTGCGCCATGCTGCGCCGGATTGCCGAACAGGATTCGCTCACTGTCGACGTTCAGCTGGCGCTGTACCGCAGCTTCGAACGCCAGGTGCTGGAACGCCTGGGCGACATCCTCGACCGTGCCAATGCCCTGTTGGCCCAGCACGGCGTGCTGCCCGGCCTGGTCTACACCCCCTATCTGGCGCGTTCATCCAGCACCCGGCGGATCATCACCCAGTCGGTGGGCGGTGGTCGCGCCACGCAGCCGGCAAAGCGTGCCGCCGCGCCACTGACCGGCTGGAACGGATCGGCACCGGCCGGCTCCTGGTCGAGCCTGGTGCAGGACGCTTTCCAGGATGACAGCACGGCCGGCGCGGCCTTGCCGGGCTTGACCACCTCCACGGGCAGCGCGCTGCATGCGCTGCTGCAGCAGGCACGCCATGCCAGCGCAGCACCCGCGGATCGCGATGCAGTGCCGAGCGCGGCCGTGGATGCGGTCCTCGCACGCCTGCAGGCGCAGTCCAGCGCCGCCACCGGCGTAGCCGACCTGCAGGCAGCCGTGGTAGCGCAACTGCGCAGCGAGCATGGCACGCAGGCCCAGCTGGGCAGCCACGACCGCGACAGCCTCGACCTGCTGCGCATGCTGATGCAGCAGGTGCAGCAGCAGCAGCGTCCGGACCCGGTGCCGGCCGCCCTGCTGGCGCGCCTGCAGGTGCCGCTGGCACGTGCGGCAATGGCCGACCCCGGCTTCTTCGTGCGCGACGAGCACCCCGCGCGCGAACTGCTCAACCAGATTGCCGAAGTCGGCGCCAACTGGCTGGGCGATGATGATGTCGACCCGCAGTTGCTGCAGCGCATGGCACAGAGCGTGCAGGGCCTGCTGGGCCAGGATGCGCGGGCGCCGGAAACCTTCGCCAGCGCGAACGAGGAAGTGCAGCAGCATCAGCGCGCCGCAGCGCATCGCGCCGAGCTTGCCGAGCGCCGCCATGTGGAAGCTGCACGCGGCAAGGAGCGGCTGGAGCTGGCCCGGCGCCAGGCCAGTGCACAGATCGACCAGTGCTGCGACGCGCAGGAGCCGCCCCGCTTCGTGCAGACCCTGCTGCGCCAGGCCTGGGCCGATGCCCTCACCCTGACCCGCCTGCGCCACGGCGACGATTCACCACAGTGGCAGGAACGCCTGCAGCAGACCCAACGCATTGCCACCATCACCGCGCAACCCGTTGATGCGCCCGGCGGCACCGATGCAACGCTTGCTGCCGAGGTCGAGGCCGCCCTGCTGCAGGTCGGCTACCACGCCGAGGAAGCCGCCGCCGTCGCACGCAGGCTGGCCACGCCTGGCGGCGAGGACGAGAGCACCTCGCGTACCGAACTCAGTGCCCGCCTGAAGGCGCGCGCGCGCCTGGGCGAGCACGCCGGTACGGCCGCCGGCACGACGCCCGCCACACCGCGCAGCAGTGCCGAGGAAGCCGCTTACCAGCAGCTGTCCTCCTTGCCCTTCGGCAGCTGGTTCGACATCGATACCGGCGATGGCACACTGCGCCGCCAGCGCCTGTCCTGGTACAGCCTGCTGACCGGCCACGCCCTGCTGGTCAATCCGCGCGGGCAGAAGATCGCCGATACCGACCTGGATACGCTGGCCCGGCAGATCAGTGCCGGCCAGGCGCAGCTGGTCACTGAGGACAAGGCCCGGCTGGTTGACCGTGCCTGGGAGGCCAGCCTTGGCGCATTGCGTGCACTGGCGGCCGGCCATACGCAGGAGACTTCCGCATGATCACCCAACCGCCGCAGGATACCCGCCGCGCGCCGCGCCGCCAGGTCTCGGACCTGGTACCGGTCACCGACCAGATGCGCGAAAGCGTGGTGGGCCGGCTCGGCAATATCTCCGAAACCGGCATGCTGATGCTGGCCAGCGCACCGTTGCGCGAGGATGCGCTGTACCAGTTGCGCTTCCCCTTGCCGCTGGGCGATGGCCGCCACCAGGACATCGACGTGGGCGTGCACCTGCTGTGGAGCGAACCCGCACACGCCCCCGGACAGAGCTGGACCGGCTTCCGCTTCCTCACCCTGTCGCGCGAGCATCGGCAGCTGCTGCGCCAGTGGGTGGGCGAAGACAGCGACGAGGGGCCGGTTTCGACGGCCTGAGTGCCGGTTCCAGCACAGCGGTTTTTCCCGCTATGCGGCAGAATCTAGGGCCGTTTTCCGTGTCGAGCCACCGCAATGATCCAGCAAGACCCCGGCGCCCTGTATCCCGACCACCTGGCCGTGCTGTGCCGACGTGCCGAACAGGCGCTGGCCCGCGGCGGCTTCGACCACCTGGTGGTGCCCAGCGGCACTCTGCACTACCAAGTGTTCGATGATCGCGACTACCCGTACGCGGTCAATCCGCAGTTCAAGGCCTGGCTGCCGCTGACCCGCGTGCCCAACAGCTGGATCGTGTTCAGCCCCGGCAAGCGCCCGGCGGTGATCTTCCACCAGCCCTTCGACTACTGGCACGTGGTGCCGGATGCCCCCAGCGGCTGGTGGGTGGATCACTTCGACATCCACATCATCCGCAAGCCGGAAGACGCGCTGGCGCTGCTGCCGGCCGATCCATCGCGCTGCGCGATCCTCGGCGAGCCGCAGAGCGCGCTGGGCAACTACGTACCGAACAACCCGGCGCCGGTGGTGAATTACCTGGAATGGCACCGCGGCAGCAAGACACCGTATGAGATCGCACTGATGCGCCAGGCCCAGGTGCTGGGCGTGCGCGGCCACCGCGCTGCGGAAGCCGCATTCCGCAATGGCGCCGACGAGTTCAGCATCCACATGGCGTACTGCCAGGCAGTCGGCCAGGATGCCAATGAGCTGCCGTACGGCAACATCGTGGCGCTGAATGAACATGCCGCTGTGTTGCATTACACCGAGCTGGGCCGCAAGGCACCGCAGCCGCTGCGCAGCTTCCTGATCGATGCCGGCGCCAGTGCCCACGGCTACGCCAGCGACATCACCCGTACCTACGCCGCGCAGGGCCACGACGAGTTTGCGGCGATGATCGCCGCCGTCGACGCTGCCCAGCAGCGGATGTGCGCAGCGGTGCGCCCGGGCTTCGACTACAAGCAGCTGCACGTGGACGCACATCTTTCGCTGATGGGCGTACTGAAGGACTTCGGCGTGATCAAGGTCTCGCCGCAGACCGCGCTGGAGACCGGCGTCAGCGCCGCGTTCTTCCCGCATGGTATCGGCCACCTGATCGGCCTGCAGGTGCACGACGTGGCCGGTTTCGCGGCCAGCGACGAAGGCGGCCGCATCGAGCGCCCGGCGGGCCACCCGTACCTGCGCCTGACCCGCGTGCTGGAACCGGGCATGGTGGTGACCATCGAACCGGGCCTGTACTTCATCGACATGCTGTTGAACGAAGTGAAGGACGCCGGCCACGGCGATGCGATCAACTGGGACCGCGTGGACTTCTTCCGTCCGTATGGCGGCATCCGCATCGAAGACGAAGTGCTGTGCACTGATGGCGAGGCGGACAACCTGACGCGGCCGGCGTTTGCGGCGGCGAACGGCTGAGCCCCTCGTGGTGTGACGCTCAAAGCAAAAGCTGCGCTTGGCGGGGCGGGTAGGCCATGCAGGGGACGCTGCAAGTACGTCCCTGTAAGCTCGATGGCGCCATCCATGGCGCCAACGCCCCTGCATCGCCTACCCGCCCCACCTTTGACAGTTTCCTGCGCGCGTCCAACCACGGAAAAGAAAAAAGAAAAGCAGAAGCGGGTCGCTCGCTGCGCTCGCTCTGTGTCGACCAAGGTCGACACCTACCAACAGCCGCGTGAACCTGTCGAAGGCGGGGCACTGTGGGTTTGCGGGGTGTGAGCCGCATGGATGCGGCGACCAAGCCTACAAGGACGTACTTGCGGCGGCCCCGCAAACCCACAGTACCCCGCCATCCCACGGAATGCCGCTGTTGCGGTTGCTGTTGCTGTGGCCTCTGCAGGTGCAGGGCTGCAAGCCCTGCCGAAACCCCCTACCCCGCCATCACCGCTTCGATCTCATCGGCGCTGCGCGCCAGGCCTTCGGTCAGCACGCGATGACCGTCATCGGTGATCAGCACATCGTCTTCAGTGCGGATGCCGATACCGCGCCAACGCGGTTCCACCGTCGTGTCGTCCACGCCGATGTACAGCCCCGGCTCGATGGTGAACGCCATGCCAGGCTCCAGAAGGCGTGAATCACCGGCGAGGCGGTAATCGCCTACATCGTGCACGTCCAATCCGATCCAGTGGCCGGTCTTGTGCCGGTAGAAGCGCTGGTACAGGCCTTCGGACAGATTCTTTTCCAGCGTGCCCTTCAGCAGGCCCAGCCGCAGCAGGCCCTCGGTCAAGGTCTGCACTGCGGCCAGATGGCCGGCCTCGTAGGGCACGCCCGGCTTGGCCTGGGCCAGCGCCGCCGCCTGCGCTTCACCGACCAGGTCGTGCAGCGCGCGCTGCTCGGCACTGAAGCGGCCGTTCACCGGGAAGGTGCGGGTGATGTCGCTGGCGTAGCCGCGGTACTCGGCACCTGCATCGATCAGCACCAACTCGCCATCGCGCGACCGCGCGTTGTTGTCGCGGTAATGCAGGATGCAGCCGTTGCGGCCGGCACCGACGATGCTGCAATACGCAGGCACCGCATCGCTGGCGCGGAACACGCGTTCCAGCTCGGCCTGCAGCTCGTACTCGTGGATGCCGGCCCTGGCGGCCTTCATCGCCGCCAGATGCGCACGCACGCTGATCTGTGCGGCGTGGTGCATCAGTGCCACTTCGGCGCCGGATTTGAACAGGCGCTGCTCGTGCAGCAGGTGGCCCAGCTCCAGGAACTCATGTGGCGGCTGCGCACCGTGGCGTACCTGCGAACGCACGCGGTTGACCCAGCCGATCAGCTTCAGATCGAAGTCGGCGTCGCGGCCGAAGTGGTAGTAGACGCGCGAGCGCCCTTCCAACAGGCCCGGCAGGATGTCGTCCAGATCATCGATCGGGTAGGCATCGTCCATGCCGTACTGCGCTACCGCGCCTTCCTGGCCGGCGCGGCTGCCGTCCCATGCCTCGCGCTCGGCATCGCGCTCGCGGCAGAACAGGATGGCCTCACCGTGGCGGCGGCCCGGAATCAGCACCAGCACCGCTTCCGGTTCCGGGAAGCCGGTCAGGTACTGGAAATCCGAATCCTGCCGGAACGGATAATGGGTATCGAGGCTGCGCACCTTCTCGGCTGCGGCCGGCAGTACCAGGATCGCATCCTCGCCAGCCATGTCCATCAGCTGGCGGCGGCGACGCTTGTATTCGCCGGCCGCGATGCCGGTGCGCTGCTTGATATCCATCAGTTCAGGCGCTGCCGATGGCGCGCGGCCAGCACCACGTCGCCGTGCAGCAGCAGCACCGCCACGCGGATGAATTCCTCGATCTCCGACAGGGCTTCGTCGTCATCGCCGCCGGCCTCGAAATCCTCACTGGACGCACGCGCCAGGCTGGCCATGTCGGTCAGCGCTTCTTCGCCCTCTTCGGACAGGGCCGGGCGGCGGCCGCCGCTGCCCAGGCCGAAGCCGCCCAGGAACGAGCGGGTCCAGCTGAACATGGCATCGGCCTGCGCGGACACCTCGTCGCTGTCGGCGAGCAGCAGTTCGAAGGCGAAGTCGCGGTCTTCCAGCTGCTTGATGGTGGCCTGCAGCAGCTGCCCCAGCACGCTGTCGGCGGCCACCGGTGGCAGGGTGTCGTCGGCCAGCACGCGCGCCGGCCAATCGTTGCCGGGGGCGCCGCCGGCGGCCAGCCAGCCGCACAGCGCTCCGTGCAGCTCGGCAGCGGTAGCGCCCAGGCCCAGCGCCTGGCTGGCGCGGGTAACGTCGTCGACGGAGGGAAGTTCGGTCATCGTGCGGCTCGTTCGGAATAAGGAAACCCGGGGTGCGCACGCGCGCGCCCGTGAGACCCCGTAGTGTAGCAACCCTGCGGCATCCTCTCGTGGCCGTCCGGCCTTGCTGCGACAGCGCTTGACCGCCCTCACCCGGCTTGCCTATCGTGCCCGCATGGAACCCGCCGATCCCCTTGCCCAGCTGCAGGACTTTGCCGCCCGCGTGGACGCGTTGCTTGAGCGCAACCAGCGCCTGGCCGAGGAGAACCGCAGCCTGCGCCACCAGCAGGAACAGCTGGTGGCCGAGCGCTCGACGCTGCTGGCCAAGAACGAACAGGCGCGCTCGCGGGTGGAAGCGATGATCAGCCGGCTCAAATCCCTGGAGCAGCACACATGAGCGCCGAACCGGTCAGTGTCCGCATCCTCGATCGTGAATACACCGTGGGCGTCGGCGGCGACGAACGCGACAGCCTGATGGCTGCTGCGCGCCTGCTCGATGCGCGCATGCGCGAGATCCGCGGCAGCAACCGCATGGCCGCCGTCGACCGCGTCGCCGTGCTGGCCGCGCTGAACCTGGCCCACGAACTGCAGCTGCTGCGCGACGAGAACGCCCGCCAGGCCGTGGCGCTGCAGCAGACGCTGGCCGACCTGAACCGGCGCCTGGACCGCGCCATCGACGGCACCCCATAGAAAAAGGGGACGGAGGGAATTAAGGCGCATTCGCCCCTTCCGTGCTGGAAACGCCTTAATTCCCTCCGTCCCCTTTTCGCATGTCTGAATTGGCACGGACTGTTGCCGACGAACGGCCTATCCAGATCCTGCGTGCTGGCTATAATGGCCACGCGTTCTCTGCGGTACTCGACGGCATGTGCAAACATTCGCCTTGTCCCTTAAGAACGACACCGGGAGCGCGACAGCGCCGGGAGTGCAGGTCCGCCTTGTAGCGGGAAGCCCGATGGTTCTCCAGCGTTCCCACTTGAGCCCCCGGGTTCAAGGTCGTTTCGCATGCATCGACATTGCGGAGAATGCAATATTCCAGCAAGGGCGGCGTCTTCGGGCGTCGCCCTTGTTCTTTCCGGCACAATGACGGCTGATCCTTGCCGCTCGCTGCCATGACCGACCCGCGCCAGGCCCTGCGCCACGACCTGCGGCAACGCCGCCGTGACCTCAACGCTGGTGAGCGCATCGCCGCCGCCGAATCGCTTGCCGATGCCCTGCTCGCCCTGCCGTTCGCCCCGCGCGAAGGCGCCGTGGCCGGCTACTGGGCGCTGGATGGCGAAATCGCCCTGCACCGCTGGCAGCTGCAGCTGCCCGAAGGACTCACTTACTGCCTGCCGGTGCTGGCCGGCGACGTGCTGCGCTTCGCACCATGGCGGCCCGGGCAGCCGCTGACCAGCAACCGCTATGGCATCCCCGAGCCGGACGTGGCCGTGGAAGACACCCTGGAACCGGAACGGATGGCGCTGGTCGTGACCCCATTGGTGGGTTTCGACGCACAGTGCCGCCGGCTGGGCATGGGGGGCGGCTGGTATGATCGCAGCTTCGCCTTCCGCCACGACCGGCCGGCGCCGCCCTGGCTGGTCGGTGCTGCGTTCGCGGTGCAGCAGGTCGAGTCCTTGCCGGTGGCGTCGTGGGACGTGCCGGTGGATGCGATCTGCACCGAAGACGGCACCCTGTTCCCCTCCGCTGCCCCCGTGAACGCATGACCGCCCGCAAGCGCTACTGGCTGATGAAGTCCGAACCGGACGCCTTCTCCATCGATGACCTGGCAAAGGTCAAGGTCGAACCCTGGAACGGGGTGCGCAACTACCAGGCGCGCAATTTCATGCGCGATGGCATGCAGGTGGGCGACGGCATCCTGTTCTACCACTCCAACACCAAGGTGCCCGGCATCGTCGGCCTGGCCACCGTCGCCAGCCCAGCCTACCCGGACGACACCCAGTTCGACCCGAAATCCGACTACCACGACCCCAAGAGCACGCGCGAAAACCCGCGCTGGATGCTGGTGGACGTGGCCTTCGACCGCAAGCTCAAGCAGGTGATCGCGCTGGACGAGATCAAGCTGCACGCTGACGAGCTCGGCGAGGGCTTCCCGCTGGTTGCCAAGGGCAATCGCCTGTCGGTGTTCCCGGTGACCGCCGCGCAGTGGAAGCTGCTGCTGTCGCTGGAAAAGAAATCCTGATTCCCCGCCTGAGAGTTCTTCCCATGTCCGAAGCCAAGCGCCTGGCCGCCGAGAAAGCCATCGAGTACGTCGAAGACGGCATGATCGTCGGTGTCGGCACCGGTTCCACCGTGGCCTATTTCATCGATGCCCTGGCCCGCATCCAGCACCGCATCAAGGGAGCCGTGTCCAGCTCCGAGCAGAGCACCGCACGCCTGAAGCAGCACGGCATCGAGGTGATCGAGCTGAACCACAGTGGCAACCTGTCGCTGTACGTCGATGGCGCCGACGAGTGCGACCCGAACAAGTGCCTGATCAAGGGCGGCGGCGCCGCACTGACCCGCGAGAAGATCATTGCCGAGGCCAGCGAGCGCTTCATCTGCATCGTCGACCCGAGCAAGCAGGTGCCGGTGCTGGGCAAGTTCCCGCTGCCGGTGGAAGTGATCCCGATGGGGCGCAGCCTGGTCGCCCGCCAGATCCGCGACATGACCGGCGGCCAGCCGACCTGGCGCGAGGGCGTGGTCACCGACAACGGCAACCAGATCCTGGACATCCACAACCTGCAGATCACCGATCCGGAAAAGCTGGAGCGCGAGCTCAACCAGTTGCCGGGCGTGGTCTGCGTCGGCCTGTTCGCGCGCCGTCGCGCCGATGTGGTGATCGTCGGTGGCGAGCCGCCGGTCGTGCTCTGACCCTTCCCAAGGATCCTGACGATGTCGCTGTTGCGTTCGCTGCTGATGCTTCCGCTGCTGGCCCTGGCCGGCTGCGCCACCGACGCGGCCCGCCATTGGGTCGAGCTGGACGGCGCCCGCTACCAGGTCGAGCTGGCCACCAACGATGAAACCCGCGCGCGCGGGCTGATGTTCCGCGACCAGATGGCGGCCGACCACGGCATGCTGTTCATCCACGACCGCGAGGAAATGCAGGCGTACTGGATGAAGAACACCAAGATCGCGCTGGACATCCTTTACTTCGACAGCCAGCGCAAGCTGGTCAGCCAGCAGCGCGACGTACCGCCGTGCTCGGCCGGCGACATGTGCCCGCCCTATCCCAGCGGCGGCCCGGCGCGTTATGTGCTGGAACTCAACGCCGGCCAGGCCGAGAAGCTGCAGCTCAAGGACGGCACGGAGCTGAAATTCGGTCCGGGCATCGAAAAATAACGGTAGTGCCGGCCGCTGGCCGGCAACCCTGCAGGGGTCAGATCCCTTTCGCACGCGAAAGGGATCTGACCCCTGAATTTTTCACGCGACACCGCTTGAAACCGCCTGCGAATGACGCCAGTCTGTGGCCATGCAGGACCGGATCACACTCCCCGACTGGGATGCCTTGGCCGACCTCGAAGACGAGGCGCTGCCACTGTTGCCGACCGCGCTGCTGATCGCGCGCGATGAATACCCCGATCTGCAGCCGTCCACCTACGACGCGCTGATCCAGAGCCATGTCGAGCACCTCCGCTCGGAAGTGGAGAGCATCGACAACAGCCCGCTGAAGATGGCGGCGATCAACCGCCACCTGTTCGACGAGCTGGGCTACAGCGGCGACCACGACGAGTACTACGACCCGCGCAACAGCTACCTCAACCAGGTATTCGAGCGCCGCCTGGGCAACCCGATCTCGCTGGCGCTGGTGCAGATGGAAGTCGCGCGCCGGCTGGGTATTCCGCTCGATGGCGTGTCCTTCCCCGGCCACTTCCTGGTGCGCCTGCCGGTGGACGACGGCGTGCTGGTGATGGACCCGTTCAACGGCGGCCGGCCGCTGGACGTGGACGAACTGCGCGAGCGGGCCAAGTCACACCTGGGCGGGCAGATGCCCGACGACCAGGTGCTGGCGCAGATCCTCGACCCGGCACCCGCGCGCGCGATCCTGATGCGCATGCTGCGCAACCTGCACGGCGTGTATGCCGAAGCCGGCGAGTGGGACCGCGCCGCGCGCAGTGCCGACCGCCTGCTGAAGCTGGCCCCGGAGCAGGACGATGCGCTGCGCGACCGCGGCCTGGCCTACCTGCAGCTGGAGTACCTGGCCGGTGCCCGCCACGATCTGGGCCAGTACCTGAAGCGCAACCCGGAAGCCAGCGACGCGCAGTGGCTGCGCGAGAAGCTGATCGACCTCGGCGGGCCGATGCCGCGGCTGCATTGAGGGAGTCGGTGTGTGGACCGACAGTCCACGCCTACCTTCATCCATCGACCTCGACCATCTCGAAATCGGCCTTGGTCACCCCGCAATCCGGGCAGGTCCAGGTCTCGGGAATGTCCTCCCAGCGCGTCCCTGGCGCGATGCCTTCCTCCGGCAAGCCTTCTGCTTCGCTGTACAGGAAGCCGCAGACCACGCACATCCAGGTGCGCAAGGTGGTGGGGGTGGCATCGCTCATCGGATAATCAGGACTGGATTCACGGGCCGCCATTGTCCCATCGCGGTCCACTCACCGGTAGCCATCGATGACTTCTGCTTCCCCGGCGCCCCGCGGCGTCTACCTGATCACCCCGGACGAGCCCGATACCGCACGCCTGCTGGCCCGTACCGCGCCGCTGCTGGCCGCGGGCGCCACCTGGCTGCAGTACCGCAACAAGACCGCAAGCGACGCGCTGCGGCGGGAGCAGGCCACCGCGCTGCAAGCACTGTGCGCAGACCACGGCGTACCGCTGATCGTCAACGACGACCCGGCGCTGGCCAAGGCCGTGGGCGCAGCGGGCGTGCACCTGGGCGGCACCGACGGCGACATCCCCAGCGCGCGCGCCCTGCTCGGCCCCGAGGCCATCATCGGCGCCTCCTGCTATGACCAGCTGGCCAATGCCGAGAGGGCCGTGGCCGCCGGCGCCAGCTACGTGGCCTTCGGCGCGTTCTTCCCGACCACCACCAAGATCACCACCAGCCGCGCCCATACCGACCTGCTGCGGCAAAGCGCCGCACTGGGCGTGCCGCGGGTGGCGATCGGTGGCCTGACGCCGGACAATGTCGGTCCCATCATCGACGCCGGCGCCGATCTGGTCGCCGTGGTCAGCAGCGTGTTCGCCGCCGAAGACCCGGTCGCGACCCAGCGCGCCTACCTCGCCCAGTTCGCGTAATGCCCAGGAAAGCCCCATGAACCACGACCAGTCCCACGCCCTGTTCTCCCGCGCCCAGCAGCTGTTGCCGGGCGGCGTCAATTCGCCGGTGCGCGCGTTCAAGTCGGTCGGCGGCGAGCCGTTCTTCGTTGAACGCGCCGACGGTGCCTACCTGTACGACGTCGATGGCAACCGCTACATCGACTACGTCGGCTCCTGGGGCCCGATGATCGTCGGCCACAACCATCCGGCGGTACGCCAGGCGGTGAAGAAGGCAATCGACAACGGCCTGTCGTTCGGCGCGCCATGCGCGGCCGAAGTCACCATGGCCGAGACCATCACCCGCCTGGTGCCGTCGTGCGAGATGGTGCGCATGGTCAACTCCGGCACCGAGGCCACCCTGTCGGCGATCCGGCTGGCGCGTGGCGCCACCGGCCGCAACCGCATCGTCAAGTTCGAAGGCTGCTACCACGGCCACGGCGACTCGTTCCTGGTCAAGGCCGGCAGCGGCATGTTGACCCTGGGCGTGCCGACCTCGCCGGGCGTCCCTGCCGGGCTGAGCGAACTGACCCTGACCCTGCCCTACAACGACTTCGAAGCGGCCACTGCGCTGTTCGAGCAGCAGGGCGATGACATCGCCGGCCTGATCATCGAACCGGTGGTCGGCAACGCCAACTGCATCCCGCCGCGCGAGGGCTACCTGCAGCACCTGCGCGAACTGTGCACGAAACACGGCGCGCTGCTGATCTTCGACGAAGTGATGACCGGCTTCCGCGTTGCCCTCGGCGGTGCGCAGGGGCACTACGGCATCACCCCGGACCTGACCACCTTCGGCAAGATCATCGGCGGCGGCATGCCGGTGGGCGCCTACGGCGGTCGCCGCGAGCTCATGCAGCAGATCGCCCCGGCCGGCCCGATCTACCAGGCCGGCACGTTGAGCGGCAACCCGGTGGCGATGGCCGCTGGCCTGGCGATGCTGGAGCTGATCCAGCAGCCGGGCTTCCACGCCGACCTGGCCGAGCGCACCGCACGCCTGTGCGCCGGCCTGGAAGCGGCCGCCGCCGAAGCCGGCGTGGCCGTGACCACCACGCGCGTGGGCGCGATGTTCGGCCTGTTCTTCACCAGCGAGCAGGTGGAGACCTATGTGCAGGCCACTGCCTGTGACATCCCGGCGTTCAACCGCTTCTTCCACGCGATGCTGGACCAGGGCGTGTTCCTGGCGCCGTCGGCGTACGAGGCCGGTTTCCTGTCCAGCGCGCACGACGATGCCGTGATCGAGGCCACCCTCGCCGCCGCACGCGAAGCATTCAAGGCCGCCAAGGGCTGAGACACCCTCTGGTAGGTGCCAACCTTGGTTGGCACAAAAAGGGGACGGAGGGGATTAAGTCGTTTATGCACAAACGACTTGATCCCCTCCGTCCCCTTTTTTCAACCGAAGACGAACTTGCCCTTCATCATCGCGAAGTGGCCGGGGAACGAGCAGAAGAAGGTGTAGTCGCCGCCCTTCTGCAGGCCCTGGGTGGAAAAGCGCACGCGCGTGGTCTCGCCACCACCAATTACTTTGGTGTGCGCCAGCACGCGCTTGTCAGCCTTCGGCAGGTAGCTGTCGGCCAGGGTCATGCGCATGCCTGCCAGTGCCACCGGCTGGTAATCGGCAGTGCGGGTCAGCACCCAGTTATGGCCCATCGCGGTAGCGGCCAGCTTGCCGGTGTGGCGCAGGGTCAGGTCCACGGCAGTGCAGTCGGCGGCAAGCTTGATCTCGCGAGTGCTGAAGCTCATCTGGTCGGTGCTGTCGATGCTCACTGCACACACCCGCGCCATCGCCGACGGCGCCAGCATCAGCGCGCCCAGTCCCACTGCCACCCACCAAGCCTTCATCGTTGCCTCTCCTGCGGATTCAAGCGCCATTCTAGGCAGGCCCCTGCGGCCGCGTCTGCGACCGTCTGTCGCATGCCCACTCCAGGGTTTCCCGCGCACTCACTGCAATGGCATGCTCGACCGATGCAGATCGACCTGTTGCTGCTGGATGTGGACGGCGTGCTGGTGCAGTACCAGCGCGCGCAGCGCGTGCTGCATCTGGCGCAGGCGCTGGAGGTTCCTACGCCGGCCGTGCAGGCCGCGCTGTACGACAGCGGGCTGGAAGCTGCGCACGACAGTGGCACGCTGGACGGTCCGGCCTACCTCGCACGGCTTGGCGCGCTGCTGGGCAGACCCGTCGATGTGACGACATGGACCGCCGCGCGCCAGGCCGCCAGCCATCCGCAGCACGCGGTGCTGCAGCGGCTGCAGGTCCTGCAGCTGCCACTGGCGGTACTGACCAACAATGGCGCGCTGATGGTGCAGGCGCTGCCCACCCTGCTGCCGGAACTGTTCCCTGCGCTGCAGGGCCGCGTGTTCTGCAGCGCGGATTTCGGCCTGCGCAAACCTGCGCCCGCGGTATTCATGCGCACACTCGACGTACTGGGCGTGGCGCCCTCGCGCACGCTGTTCGTCGATGACCTGTTCGCAAATGTGCGCGGCGCACGCGCCGCCGGCCTGCACGCGGAAACCGTGCGCGATGGCCGAGGGCTGGGCAAGGTGTTGAAGCGTTACGCGGTGGGCTGATCGGGGTCAGAGCCCTCTCCGCAGAGAGGGCTCCGACCCCAGCGCCGGGGCTTCAGCGCGCGGCAATGAACGCAGCAATCGCTGCGCGCAGGCGCTTGAGGCCTTCGGCCACTTCTTCGTCGGTGATGTTCAGCGACGGCACGAAGCGCAACACGTCCGGACCGGCCTGCAGGGTCAGCAGGCCGTGCTCGGCGGCATGGTCGAGGATCGCCCCGGCCTGGCCGGCAAAGTCCTTGCCCAGCACCGCGCCCAGCATCAGGCCGCGGCCACGCACGTCGCTGAACACACCGAACTCGTCGTTGATGCGGGCAAAGCCATCGCGCAGCGCCTTCGACTGGCGGCTGACATTGGCGGCGATCTCCGCCGAGGCCAGCTTGCGCAGTGCCACGCGGGCCACCGCAGCGGCCAGCGGGTTGCCGCCGAAGGTGGTGCCGTGCGCGCCGAACTGCATGGTCTCGGCCACCTTCGGGCCGGCCAGCATCGCGCCGATCGGGAAGCCGCCACCGAGTGCCTTGGCCAGGGTGACCATGTCCGGCACCACATCATCCTGCCAGTGCGCGAACAGCGTGCCGGTACGGCCCATGCCGGCCTGGATCTCGTCCAGCACCAGCAGTGCGTTGTGCTGGTCGCACAGCTCGCGCACGCGCTTGAGGAAACCGGACTTGGCCGGCATCACGCCGCCCTCGCCCTGGATCGGCTCCAGCATCACCGCCGCCACGTCGCCGGCGGCCATCGCGGTTTCCAGCTGCACCTCATCGTTGAAATCGATGTAGCGGAAGCCGCCAGGCAGCGGCTCGTAGCCTTCCTGGTACTTCGGCTGGGCGGTAGCGGTCACCGCGCCCATCGTGCGGCCGTGGAAGCTGCCACGGAAAGTGATGATCACCCGCTTGTCGGCGGGACGGCCCTGGCTGGAGGCCCACTTGCGGACCATCTTGATCGCCACTTCGTTGGCTTCGGCGCCGGAGTTGCACAGGAACACGCGCTCGGCAAAGCGGCTGGCCTTCACCAGTTCCTCGGCCAGGTGCAGCGGCGGCGCGCTGTAGAACACATTGCTGGTGTGCCAGAGCTTGCCGGCCTGCTCGACCAGCGCCGCCACCAGGTCCGGATCGTTGTGGCCCAGGCCACACACCGCGATACCCGCAGCCAGGTCGATGAACTCACGCCCCTGGCTGTCCCACACGCGGGCGCCCTGGCCTCGCTCCAGTACCACCTGGCGGGGCTTGTAGACCGGCAGGTAATAGTGCGAAAGGGAGATCAGCGGATCGGTCGCGGCGGTCATGGCAGTCGGCAGGATTCAGGAATGCCCATTCTCGCGCCGGAACCCCTGCGGCACAATGCGCCCATGCGACCGTTTTCCGCCCCCCAGCTGAACCCCGCCACCGAGACCGGCTGGCGCCGTCGGTGGTTCGACATCATCTACCGCCATGACTCGCGGCCCTCGCGCAACTTCGACCTGATCCTGGTGGTGGCGATCGTCGCCAGCATCCTGGTGGTGATGATCGACAGCGTGCAGCACCTGCATGCCGAGTGGTCCACCGGCCTGTACATCCTGGAATGGGGCTTCACCATCATCTTCACCGCCGAGTACCTGCTGCGGCTGGCGGTGGTCAAGCGCCCGCTGCGCTACGCGGTAAGCATCTGGGGCATCATCGACCTGCTGTCGATCCTGCCCGCCTACCTCTCGATGTTCATCCCCGGCGCGCAGAGCCTGCTGGTGGTGCGTGCGCTGCGCATCCTGCGCGTGTTCCGCATCCTCAAGCTGACCCGCTACATCGAGGAAAGCGGCGTCCTGATGACGTCGCTGTGGCGCAGCCGGCGCAAGGTGCTGGTGTTCCTGTTCACGGTGATCACCATCACCATCATCGCCGGGGCGCTGATGTACGTGATCGAGGGCCCCGAACACGGCTTCACCAATATCCCGGCCAGCATGTACTGGGCGGTGGTGACCATGGCCACGGTCGGCTTCGGCGACATCGTGCCGCAGACCGTGCTTGGCCGCTTCGTCACCTCGGTGCTGATCCTGATCGGCTACAGCATCATCGCCGTGCCGACCGGCATCTACACCGCCGAACTGGCCAGCACCATGCGCGAAGCCGAACTGGCCGCGCGCCGCGATGCCCGCGGCTGCCCGCATTGCGGGCTGGAGGGGCATGAACCCGATGCGCGGCACTGCCGCAAGTGTGGCGGCCCGCTGCCGGATGCGTTCAGCCATTGAGGCACATGCCGGCCAACGCCCGGCACTACCGGACCAACAGGGTGCGCGCCGGGCATGGGCCGGCGCTACCGTGGGCAGATCCACGCCCTGGTGGATCGCCCTCAACGCATCCGGTTGCTGGTGGTTACCAGGTCGTTGTAGGCATCCAGAATCGTCGACTGTGCGCCTTCAGGGTCGGTTGTGAGCCAGCTGCCCGACGCCTTGCGCTCGGCGGCCAGCGCATCGGCGGTGATCGGCTTGCCCTGTTCCAGGCGCTCGACTCCGCGCCCGGCGGTACGTACCAGCTTGTCGGCCGAGCGCTGCACATGGCCCCACATCGGGTCGTCCTTGCCGACACCACCGTTCTGGATTTCCGTCACCAGCGCCTGATAGTCGGCCAGTTGGCCGCGCAACACCGCAACGTCCGGTGCCTCGCCCTGGAACGCCATTGCCAGCTGCTTGCCATCGCCGACAAGGCGCAGGTGGTAGTACGCCAGCGAGCGGCCTTCGCTTTCCTCGATCTGCTTCAGCTGGGCGGCGCGGCGATCGTTCTCGTTCTTTTCCAGCGCCGCATCCATCGCCTCGCTGGCCTTGAAGAAATCAGCATAGGCCTGCATCAGCGGGGCATGCTGGCTGCGCATCCCTTCACCACCATCGCGACGATAGTCCTCGCGGGTGAAATAGCCATCGGCGCGCTCGATCAGGGTGTTCAGCGCCAGGAACGCCTGCTGGTACTGCCGCGCGGGCGCATCCAGCGACGTCGCCGGGGTCTTTGCCAGCGCCTCGCTCAACGGCTGGCCGCAGTACTCGACCCGGTGCGACAACACCTTGCCAGGTGAGCGCGGCTGCGCTTCCTTGCCGGTTGGACCGGCTTCGGGATCCTTCATCCAACCGGTGTAGGTCTGGAAACCCTCGTGGATGGGCTGTTCGACGCCGTTGTAGCACTCGATATAGGCGTTCACCTTTTCCAACCCGGGATCGGCGACAGCCAGCCCGGCCGGGTTGTTGCAGCCGGCCAGCGCGCCGAGCAGGAGAACAGGAATCAGGCGTGTGGATGCGTTCAAATCAGTTCCTTGCACAAGTGAAAACTGCAGGCATCGTCATGCATGGCGCGAGCGCGCGCTCCAGCACCTCGGCAAGGTGCTGGTATTCGGGGCTGCAGGGTGTGTCATGCCGCAATCTACCTGCTCAATCGCGACAAAAATGAAGCGTTGAGCTTCCCGCTTACTGGCGGTTGCTCTGGAAAACCAGCGAGTTGTATTCCTGCATCAGCTTGCTGGCCGAGCCGCGTGGCGCCATCGAGGGCGAATCCAGCATGCGCCGTTCGAAATCGCTGTAGGGCGTCTTGCTGCTGACCCGCTGCAGCCGCTCCTTGCCTTCCCGACGGAAGTTCTCGGCTTCGCGCTCGAAGCTGTTCCAGTCCAGCTTGCCCGGCTCCTGATCGGCCACCTTGGCATGCGCTTCGTCGGAAATGCGGTTGAACGCATCCAGGCGCTCGCGCGCCTTGGCCTGGTCGAAATCATCCTCGCTCATCAGATCCATGATGGCCTTGGCTTCCAGCATCATCGCCAGACGGTAGTACTCGCGCGTGCGCCCCTCGGCCTGTTCCAGCGCCTTGAGCTGCTCGCGCTGGGCGGCGTCGTTCTGGCGCTCCAGCTCGGCGTTGAACGTTGCGCTGGCAGCCACGAACTCCTTGAAGGCGGCCATCAAGGGCGCATGCAGCTGCTTGCCCTTGGCGAACCGGTCGTCTTCGTAGTCCTGGCGATCGTAGTAGTCGTGCGCCTCCTTGCTGATCGGCACCAGCGCCTTCAGCGCCTGCTGATAATGGCTGGCAGCAGCATCGAGTTCGGCCAGCGCCGGCTTGGCAGCCATCGCCTCGGTCACCGGGCCATCGCACTGCTTCATGTCGTAATCGCTGATCTCGAACGGGCCGTACACCTGTGTCTCGCGCCCGGTCGGGCCGGCCTCGACGTCCTTGATCCAGCGCGTATAGGACTGGAGGCTGTCGTGCGTCTTCGAATCAAGCGCGTTGAAGCAGCCGATGTAGGCGTTGAGCTTCGCAGTCAACTGCTGCTGTGCGTCGGACGGCACCGTGTTGGCCTCCGGCTTGCCCGAGGCGCCGGCGTCGCCAGCGGTTGCAGGAGCCTTGCCACCGCAGGCGGCCAGGACAAGCGACAGCGAAGCGGCCAGCGCCGCGACGGAAAGCGTACGTGACATGTGTTCACATCCCTGTTGAAAACGGTTACAGCCCTGTATTCTAGCGCAGCAGGCCGAGGGCCGCAGCCCTCGGCCCTTGCACAACGTAGCACTCAGTCCAGGAACAGATCCGGCAACAACGACCGCGACGGGTCCACGGCATAGCCGGACAGATCGCTGACGCCGGCCTGTGCCAGCACTTCATCGTCGATCAGGAACTGGCCATTGAAGCCCGCCGCTTCGCGCACCAGCACCGCATGCGCGGCGTCGGCCATGATCTGCGGCGTACGGCAGCCGGCCGCATCGACGCCCGGAATCATGTTGATCGCATCGGTGGCGATCACCGTGCGCGGCCACAGCGCGTTCACCGCCACACCCTGCGGGCCGAATTCCGCGGCCAGGCCGAGCGTGACGAAGCTCATGCCCATCTTCGCCAGCGTGTAGCCGGTATGCGCGCCCCACCACTTCGGTTCCAGGCTCGGCGGCGGTGCCAGGGTCAGGATGTGCGGGTTCGGCGCCTGCAGCAGGTACGGCAGGCAGGCCTGCGCACACAGGAAGCTGCCACGCGAATTGACCTGCTGCATCAGGTCGAAGCGTTTCATCGGCGTATCCAGCGTGCCACGCAGCCAGATCGCGCTGGCGTTGTTGATCAGGATGTCGATGCCCCCAAAGGTGTCGACCGTGGCCGCAACCGCGGCCTGCACCTGCTCTTCCTCGCGGATATCGCACTTCAGCGCCAGCCCTTGGCCACCGGCGGCGGTAACGGCCTCGGCCGCGCTGTGGATGGTACCTGGCAGCTTCGGGTTCGGCACCGCCGACTTGGCCGCAATGGCCACGTTCGCCCCGTCACGCGCAGCGCGCAGTGCGATGGCCAGGCCGATGCCACGCGAGGCACCCGTGATGAAAAGCGTTTTGCCCTGCAGACTGCCCACGTTCCACACTCCAGCGTATGCAATGAGCCGCTAGTATGCCGCGCCGACGTGGAGTTCACCCGGCCTTGACGATACTGGCGCCTCCAGTCAACGCACGAGGTCCACGCCATGCGCCGTTCCCGCCTGTTGCTGCCTGCCCTGGGGCTTGCCCTGCTGACCGCCTGCCAGGGCCGTTCGCCGGAACCCGGCAAGGAACCGTCGGCCGGTGACACGCCCAGCGCGGAGAAAGCCGCCGCAGACGGCAAGCTGCGCTGGAGCGAGGCAGTGGTGTGGGATGGCGACCTCAACGCCTGCCGCCAGGGCGGGAATGCAGCCACGCGGGAGTGCCTGCGCGATGCGATGCGCGCTGGTGGCGCAAGCGCCGATGCCATTGCTGCCGCCGAACAGTTGTCCACTGGCGGCGAGCTGGCCTACGTGACGGCCTGGCACGAGAACGAAGGCCTGGGCATTGCCACGGTCGAGTATCCGTTCCGCGCCAACACCAACGAGGGCACCCGCCTGGTCGACGCCACCGGCAAGCGCATCGATGTGGATGCCGTGCAGCTGGACGACACCCTGCGTGCCGACCCCGCCGTGCAGGCCCTGCTGAAGGACCACCCGCAGGCCACGCCGTTCGCACCGGCGCAGTCGGCCGGGGCCACGCCGCTGGAGAACGGCGGCATCCGCCTGCTGTACCGCACGCCGCTGCGTGACTGCCACGCCTGCCCGGATGTAGGCCAGCTGCAGATCGCCTACGACTTCGATGCCAAGCGCAACTTCATCGGCCAGCAGGTAGTGCCGGCAACGCCGTAAGGTCGCCGGCCTCTGTAGAGCCGAGCCATGCTCGGCTGATTGAATGCAGCCGAGCAT
>NZ_KV791365.1:0-8481 GCF_001807895.1 Stenotrophomonas sp. HMSC10F07 | reverse complement strand
GGCTGGGCCGGGCCCCGGAGGGGTACTTGCAGCGTTCCCCGCAACCGGACCCACCCCGCAACTCCTCAGGAAGCCAGCTTTTGACGTTGACGTTGCCTCTGCGGGTACAGGGCCGCAGGCCCTGCCGCTACCCCTGTTCCCGCCGCCCGCGCAGGATGTCCCGGAACCACTGTCGGTGGTGCTTGTACGCCCACCCATAGGTCACCTTGCCCTGGGTCATCGCCCGCACCGACCCCTTGATCCAGATCGCCGCATAGATGTGCACCACGATCGCGCAGATCAGCACCCAGCCGAACAACGCATGGGCGAGCACCGAGAAGCGGATCACCCCGATCGGGAAGAAGTGGCTGAAGTACTGCCGCCAGATCACGAAGCCGGTCAGCAGCAGTGCCGACAGGCAGCCGATGATGGCCCAGAACAGCAGCTTCTGGCCGGCATTGAAGCGACCGACCGGTGGCAGCTTTTCATCCTCGTTGCGCAGTACATCGCGCATGCCGCGCATCCACGCGCGGTCGTCGGCGGTCGGCAGATTGTCGCGCCACATGCGCAACGCCAGCAGCGCAAAGCCCACCACCATGGCCAGGCCGATGAACGGGTGCAGGATGCGCGTCCACGGTCCGCCACCGAACAGCTGGGTCAGCGGGAACAGGGCAGGGTGGAACAACGCCAGCCCGGACAGCGCGGTCAGCACGAAGCAGATCGCCACGATCCAGTGGTTGATGCGGGTCGGCGCGCGGTAACGGATGATCTGCCGCGGGTGCGGGGCGTACTTCATGGCCGCTGCTCCTCTTCGATCTTCTTCGCCTCGTGCTCGGCTTGTTCTTCTTCCTCGTCATTGACCGTGTTGCGGCCGATGCCGATGTAGTGCAGGAAGCCAGCAAAGGCCGTGGCGGCGATCGCCAGGACGCCCAGCGGCTTGGCTACGCCCTTCCAGACTTCCACCATCGGGCTGATGCGCGGGTCCTTGGGCAGGTCGGCGTAGAGCTCGGGCTTGTCCACATGCTGCAGCACGTACATCACGTGGGTACCGCCGACGCCCTGCGGGTCGTACAGGCCGGCGTTTTCATAGCCGCGTGATTTCAGGTCTTCCACGCGTCCGGCGGCGTGCTCGGTCATCGCCTGTTTGCTGCCGAAGGTGATCGCCCCGGTCGGGCAGGTCTTCACACAGGCCGGCTCCTGGCCGACCGCCACCCGGTCCGAACACAGCGTGCACTTGTAGGCCTTGTGGTCCTTCTTGGAGATGCGCGGTACGTCGAACGGGCAGCCGGTCACGCAGTAGCCGCAGCCGATGCAGTTCTCTTCCTGGAAGTCGACGATGCCGTTGGCGTACTGGATGATCGCGCCGGGCGACGGGCAGGCCTTCAGGCAGCCCGGGTCGCTGCAGTGCATGCAGCCCTCCTTCCGGATCAGCCACTCCAGCTTGCCCTTCTCGTCCTCGTACTCGCGGAACTTCATCACCGTCCACGACTGTTCGCTCAGGTCGGGCGGGTTGTCATAGCTGCCAACGCAGCTGCCCACTTCGTCGCGCAGGTCGTTCCATTCCATGCAGGCGACCTGGCAGGCCTTGCAGCCGATGCACTTGCTCACATCGATCAGCTTGGCGACCTGGCCGGTGTGCGCGCCCCGCGCCTCCGGCGAGGGCGTGGTGGTGGCCGAGCGGCGGATGATGTCCAGCGATTGCAGTGGCATGGCGTGTCTCCTACACCTTCTCGACCTTGACCAGGATGCACTTCGACTCGGGCGTCTGCGAGTTGCCGTCACCGATGGCATTGGTCAGCGTATTGGCGATATATCCGGGCTTGGCCGCACCGAGGAAGCCCCAGTGGATCGGCACGCCCACCTGGTGCACGGTCTTTCCATCGATCTGCAGGGCCTTGATCCGCTTGGTCACCATCGCAACGGCTTCGATATGGCCACGCTTGGAACTCACGCGCACGCGGCTGCCGTTGGTGATGCCCAGCTCGTCGGCCAATGCCGCACCGATCTCGACGAACTGCTCGGGCTGGATGATGGCGTTGAGCTTGCCGTGCTTGGTCCAGAAGTGGAAATGCTCGGTCAGGCGGTAGGTGGTGGCCACATGCGGGAACTCGTCCGGCGAACCGATCTGTGCACGGTCGCTGGCGAACACGCGTGCCGCGGGGTTGTTCAGCGTCAGGGCCTGGCCGGGGCTGAGCGGATTGCTGCGCAGCGGGGTATCGAACGGCTCGTAGTGCTCCGGGAACGGGCCTTCGGCCATGCCGGCCTTGGCGAAGAAGCGGGCGATGCCTTCCGGGTTCATGATGAACGGGCCCATCCCGCCGGCAGGATCTTCGTCGGCCTTGAAGTCCGGCACGTCCACGTTGCCCCAGTTCTTGCCGTTCCAGGCCAGCAGCGTGCGGCGTGGATCGAACGGTTGGCCAGCCACGTCGCACGAGGCGCGGTTGTACATCACGCGGCGGTTGGCCGGCCACGCCCAGGCCCAGCCCAGCGTGTTGCCGATGCCTGTCGGGTCACTGTTGTCACGCCGCGCCATCATGTTGCCGGTCGGGCCCCAGGCGCCGATGTAGATCCAGCAGCCGGAGGACGTGCTGCCATCGTCGCGCAGGTCGCCGAACGCGGCCAGCTGCTCGCCGGCCTTGCGCACCAGCTTGGTCGGGTCCTTCGGATCGAACACGTCGGCCAGCGCCTTGCCGTTGTATTCCATCGCCAGTTCTTCCGGCGTCGGCAGCTCCGGGTTGGAATACTTCCAGGCCAGGTCGCGTACCGGCTCCCACCACGCACCGCCATCCTTCTCGTACATCGCTTTGATGCGATGGAACAGCTCGGACATGATCTCGATGTCGCTGCGCGCTTCGCCCGGCGGGTTGGCCCCCTTCCAGTGCCACTGCAGCCAGCGCGAGGAATTCACCACCGCGCCGTTCTCCTCGGCAAAGGAAGTGGTGGGCAGGCGGAACACTTCGGTCTGGATCGTGCTCGGGTCGACGTCGTTCAGTGCGCCGTGGTTCTGCCAGAAGGCGATGGTCTCGGTTTCCAGCGGATCCATGCTGACCATGAACTTCAGCTTGGAGAACGCACTGATCAGCTTGCCCTTGTTCGGCGCCGAGGCCAGAGGATTGAAGCCCTGGCAGATGTAGCCGTGGATCTTGCCCTCGTTCATCAGCTCGTACGCCTGCAGCATGTCGTACGGCTTGTCGAGCTTGGGCAGGTAATCGAAGCACCAGTTGTTGTCGGCGGTGGCGGCATCGCCCCACCACGATTTCATCAGGCTGACGTGGAATTTCGGGTAGTTCTGCCAGAACGACATCTGGTTGGCGCGCAGGGGCTTCTGCGTGCGCTTGGCGATGTAGGCGTTGTAGTCCTGCTCATCCTGTTTCGGCAGCGTCAGGTAGCCGGGCAGCAGGTCGGACATCAGGCCGATGTCGGTCAGGCCCTGGATGTTGGAGTGCCCGCGCAGCGCGTTCATGCCGCCACCGGCCACGCCGATGTTGCCCAGCAGCAGCTGCACCATGGTGCCGGCACGCACGTTCTGCGCGCCGATCGAGTGCTGCGTCCAGCCCAGCGCGTACAGGATGGTCATCGCCTTGTCCTTGCCGGCGGTGGACGCGATCATGTCCCACACTTGGCGGATGCTGTCGGCCGGCGTGCCGCAGATGCGCTCGACCATCTCCACGGTGTAACGCGCGTAGTGTTGTTTCAGCAGGTTGTAGACGCAGCGCGGATCCTTCAGCGTCGGATCGCTGCGCACGAATCCATCGTCACCGTAGGCGTAGTCCCAGCTGGAACGGTCATAGCTGCGCTTTTCTTCGTTGTAGCCCGAATACAGGCCGTCCTTGAAGGCGAACTCGTCCTTCACCAGGAACGACATGTCGGTGTAGTTCAGCACGTACTCGTGCTGGATGCGGTCCTCGGTCAGCAGGTAGTTGATCAGGCCGCCCAGGAACACGATGTCGGTACCGGTGCGGATCGGCGCGTACACATCGGCCACCGCGGCCGAGCGGTTGAAGCGCGGATCGACCACGATCAGCCGCGCCTTGTTGTGGGCCTTGGCCTCGGTCACCCATTTGAACCCGCACGGATGCGCCTCAGCGGCGTTGCCACCCATGATCAGGATCAGGTCGGCATTCTTGATGTCGACCCAGTGATTCGTCATCGCACCACGGCCTAGCGTCGGGGCAAGACCTGCCACCGTCGGGCCGTGTCAGACACGTGCCTGGTTGTCGAATGCCAGCATGCCGAGGGAGCGGACGACCTTGTGGGTCAGCACCGCGGTCTCATTGCTGGTGGCCGAGGCCGCCAGCATGCCAGTGGTCAGCCAGCGGTTGACCGTCTGCCCGGCTTCGTTCTTCTGCACGAAGTTGGCATCGCGGTCTTCCTTCATCAGTCGCGCGATGCGGTCCAGCGCATCGTCCCAGCTCAGCCGCTTCCACTCGTTCGAGCCCGGCGCGCGGTACTCGGGGTAGAGCAGGCGCGACTTGCTGTGGATGATGTCGGCCAGGCCGGCACCCTTCGGGCACAGCGTGCCGCGGTTGACCGGATGGTCCGGGTCGCCCTCGATATGGAAGATGCTCGGCTCGGCGTTCTTGGCGCCATCGCCGAGGCTGTACATCAGGATGCCGCAGGCCACCGAACAGTAGGTACAGGTGTTGCGGGTCTCGGTCGCGCGGGTCAGCTTGTACTGCCTGACCTCCGCGAGCGCGATGCCGGGCGCGAAGCCCATCAATGCCAGGCTGGAGCCGACCAGGGTTGTCCCGGTCACTTTCAGGAACTGGCGGCGGCTCATCGATGGCATGCCGTTCTCCTGGGATGGCGGGGAGGCGCAGGCCTCCGGGCTGTCGTTGGGTACGGGCCGGTTATAGCACAGGCCCCCGGATGCCCATGTGGCACAAGGCGCGGCGCCTGCCGGACGGGCCCGGAAAGGGCCTGCTCTGGTAAAGTTGCGTGCCCGCCCCCTGGGGAAGCGTCTGCCGGGCCTGGTCCCAGGATGTTCCGCGCAGCCCCCGCCGTCCTGGCGCGACCCTCCGCGCCGGATCTGGAACACCGAGGAAAAATTTTGCGAAATCAACCAATTGGGTTCCGCGCATGAGCGCCCCGTCGAAGCCGTCGGACGCCGTTGCGCGCGGCACGCTGTACATCGTGGCCGCCCCGTCCGGCGCCGGCAAGAGCAGCATCGTCAATGCCACCCTGGCCCGTGACCCGCAGATCGCCCTGTCGATCTCCTTCACCTCGCGCGCGATGCGCCCCGGTGAGGTGAACGGCCAGCATTACCACTTCGTCAGTGCCGAGAAGTTCGAGCAGATGATCGCCGCCGGCGACTTCTTCGAGCACGCTTGGGTGCACGGCGACTGGAAGGGCACGGCCCGGCAGTCGGTGGAGCCGCAGCTGGCCGCCGGCCAGGATGTGCTGCTGGAGATCGACTGGCAGGGCGCGCAGCAGGTGCGCCAGCTGGTGCCGGGCACGGTCACCGTGTTCATCCTGCCGCCGTCCAAGCAGGCCTTGCAGGACCGCATGCGCAAGCGTGGCCAGGACAGCGAGGCGGTCATCGCCCAGCGCCTGGGCGCGGCCCGCGATGAAATGCTGCACTTCAACGAGTTCGACTACGTCATCGTCAACGAGGTGTTCGACACTGCCGTGGACGAGCTGTGCGCCATCTTCACTGCCAGCCGCCTGCGCCGGGAGGCCCAGAAGGTCCGCCACGCCGGCCTGATCCAGGCGCTGCTGACCCCCGATCCGGGTGCAACTGACTGATTCCAAAAGAATCGGGTAGGGGTTGGCTTGATTTTGTCCAGCCCCTGCCAGTACACTCCGTCCCCTTTCCCTCATTCGACTGAGCGGCCGACCGGTCGCCGGGAGCCCGTATGGCCCGCATCACCGTAGAAGATTGCCTGGAAGTCGTTAACAACCGTTTCGAACTGGTCATGATGGCTTCCAAGCGTGCCCGTCAGCTCGCCAACGGCGTGCAGGCCACGCTGGACAACAGCGAGACCGAGGACAAGCCGACCGTGCTGGCGCTGCGCGAAATCGCCGCCCGCAAGATCGACAACGCCCTGATCGACGAAGTCGAAAAGGCCGAGCGTGAGCGCGCCGAGCGCGAAGCGCTGGAGTGGGCTGCCGCCGAAGTGGTCGCCGACGAAGACATGTCCAAGAACGACGATTGATCGCATCGATCAACGTAATCGTTGGATACACCGAACAGCCCGCCCCGTGCGGGCTGTTTCGCATTCAGGATTTGCCGTAAACGTCGCGCTGGAATAGGCTTCGGGCATGAACCCAGGCCCCACTGCCAAGGTCGCCGCAGCCCCCACTGCCGCCGTACCCGACTACGTCCTCCAGCTCGAACGCGCCGCCCATTACCTGCCGCCGGAACAGCTGCCGCTGTTGCGCCGTGCCTGGGAAGTCGGGGCCTCCGCGCACGCTGGGCAGACGCGCAAGTCGGGCGAGCCCTATATCACCCATCCGGTGGCCGTGGCCCAGGTGCTGGCCGAACTCGGCCTGGACGTGGAAGCGCTGATCGCCGCGATCCTGCACGACACCATCGAAGACACCCCGCTGACCCGCGAGGCGCTGGCCGCCGAGTTCGGCGAAGCCGTGGCCGAACTGGTCGACGGTGTCACCAAGCTGGACAAGCTGAAGTTCCGTGACCGCCAGGAGGCGGCCGCCGAGAGCTTCCGCAAGATGCTGCTGGCGATGTCGCGCGACCTGCGCGTGATCATGATCAAGCTGGCCGACCGCCTGCACAACATGCGCACGCTGGGCGCGCAGAGCCGCGAAGCGCGTGGCCGCATCGCCCGCGAGACGCTGGAGATCTACGCGCCCATCGCCCAGCGCCTGGGCATGAGCCTGGTCAAGAGCGAGCTGCAGAACCTGGGGTTCAAGGCGCTCTACCCGTGGCGCCACGCCATCATCGAAAAACACATCCGCAGCCAGCCGGTGGTGCGCCGCGAAGCGATGGCGCAGGTGGAAGTGCAGCTGTCGCAGCGCCTGGCCAAGGAGGGCATCGAGCATCGGCTGATCAGCCGTATCAAGACCCCGTGGAGCATCTACAACAAGATGCGCGACGAGAACAAATCCTTCGACCAGGTGATGGATGTGTTCGGCTTCCGCCTGGTCGTGCGCAGTGTGCCCAGCTGCTACCACGCGCTGGGCTCGGTGCACGCCACCTTCAAGCCACTGGATGGGCGCTTCCGCGATTTCATCGCCATTCCCAAGGCCAACGGTTACCAGTCGCTGCACACGGTGCTGTTCGGGCCGTATGGCTCGCCGATCGAAGTGCAGATCCGTACCGAGGAAATGGACCTGATCGCCGAACGCGGCGTGGCCGCGCACTGGACCTACAAGTTCGGCGGCGATTCGCCCAACAGCGCACAGAGCCGTGCCCATGCGTGGATCGTCGAGCTGATCGACTCGCAGCGCGCCGCCGGTTCCTCGCTGGAATTCCTCGACAACGTCAAGGTCGACCTGTTCCCTGACGAGGTCTACCTGTTCACCCCGAAGGGCAAGATCCTGGCCCTGCCGCGCAATTCCACCGCGCTCGATTTCGCCTACGCCGTGCATACCGACGTCGGCAACATGGCGGTGGCCTCGCGCGTGGACAAGAAACTGGTGCCGTTGCGCACCAAGCTGGTGTCGGGGCAGTCGGTGGAGATCATCACCGCACGCTCGGCCACGCCGAAACCGCAGTGGCTGGAATTCGTGGTGACCAGCAAGGCGCGCACCGCCATCCGCCACCAGCTCAAGCAGCTGGAGCACGAGGATGCCGTGCAGCTGGGCCACCGCATGCTCGACCGTGCGCTGGAAGCGATGGATTCGTCGCTGGAGCGGCTGCCGAAGGGGCGCCTGGATGCGTTCCTGGCCGAACACCGCTTCCCGCGCCTGGAAGCCCTGCTGGCCGAGGTCGCACTGGGCAACTGGATGCCGACCCAGGCCGCGCAGGCGCTGATGGCCTACGCCGAACTGCGTGGCGGCCCGCATTCGCGCCACCACTCGCAGGAGAAGATCCTGATCAACGGCAGTGAGCGCGGCGTGGTCACCTTCGCCGGCTGCTGCCAGCCGATTCCCGGCGACGAGATCATGGGCTACCACACCGCCGGCAAGGGCATCGTGGTGCACCGGATGGACTGCCCGAACCTGGCCGAGCTGCGCAAGTCGCCCGAGCGCTGGGTGCCGATCGGTTGGGACACCACCGTCTCCGGCGACTACGACACCTCGCTGGTGGTGGAAGTGGAGAACGGCACCGGCGTGCTGGCGCAGCTGGCCGCCGCCATCGCACAGAGCCATTCCAACATCGAACGCGTGGACTACCTGGACCGCGACTTCAACGCCGCCGTGCTGGCGTTCAACATCCAGGTGCGCGACCGCAACCACCTGGCCGAAGTGATGCGCCGCCTGCGCCGCCTGTCGGTCGTGCAATCGGTACGCCGCCAGTAGATCCACGCCATGCGTGGATGACGTTCCGCGCACACGACGCACGGGGTCGGATCCGTTTCCCGCCGGGAAACGGATCCG
>NZ_KV791364.1:41176-54531 GCF_001807895.1 Stenotrophomonas sp. HMSC10F07 | reverse complement strand
TGCCGGGGTTGCCGGCCAGCGGCCGGCACTACCGAAATGCAGAGCGGAGCTTCACGCGTTCTCGTGCGCAGCCACCGCGTCCATCACCCGCGCCGAGTACACCAGCGCCGCGCCGGCGTTGAGCGACACCGCCACGCCCAGTACTTCGGCGATTTCCTCGCGGCTGGCGCCATGCTTCAGCGCCGCGTCCACGTGCACGGTGATGCAGCCGTCACAGCGGGTGGTCACCGCCACCGCCAATGCGATCAGCTCACGGGTCTTGGCATCCAGGTGGTTGGTCTGGGCACCGGCATTGGCCAGGGTGGCGTAGCCCTTGACCGTGTCCGGCGAGAGCTTGCCGATCTCGCCGATGCGGCCCTTCAGTTCCTTGCGGTAGGCATTCCAGTCGAGCATGGTCGTGACTCCTGTGAAAGGAGCTCCACGCTACCACCGGCAATGGTGCGCCGATGCCTGCACCGGCGCGCCACACCGTTGCAGGCATACAAGGTTGTGCCGGCCATTGGCCGGCACGCCCGGGCTCAGCGGTTGCGCAGCGCGTGTACCGCCGGCGCCACCTGGGCCTGGCGGTCCAGCTCCAGGCCGACCTGGTCCAGCGCATCGGCCAATGCAGCGGCATCATCGTCGCGCAACGTGGCGTGGCCGACCTTGCGACCTTCGCGCGGCTCCTTGCCGTAGTCGTGCCAATGGCCACTGGCCTGACCCAGCACCGGCGCCGGATCGGGCATCGCGCCCAGCCAGTTCAGCATGCAGGCATGGCCGAGCATGCGGGTGCTGCCCAGCGGCAGGCCCAGCACCGCACGCAGATGGTTCTCGAACTGCGAGGTCTCGCTGCCTTCGATGGTCCAGTGGCCGGAGTTGTGCACGCGCGGTGCCATCTCGTTGGCCAGCAGCTCACCATCACGGCAGAACAGCTCCAGCGCGAACACGCCCACATACTGCAGGTGCTCGGCGACGCGGCGGGCATAGCCGATCGCTGCCTGCTGCTCGGCGTCGGACAGCACCGCCGGTGCCACGCTGGCCGACAGCACGCCGTCGACATGCCAGTTGCCGGTGACCGGCCAGGCTTCGAAGCTGCCATCGCGGCCACGCACGGCCACCACGCTGACCTCGCGCTGGAAGGCCACGAAGCCTTCCAGGATCAGTCCGGTGCGCTCGACCTGGGCACCGAGCGCATCCCATGCGGCGTCGATGTCGGCTTCGCTGCGCAGGCGGAACTGACCCTTGCCGTCGTAGCCGAGGCGGCGGGTCTTGAGGATGCACGGCAGGCCGAACTCCGCCACCTTCGCCGCCAGCCCGTCGCGGCTGCGGATGTCGGCGAAGGCCGGCAGCGGAATACCCAGCTGCTGGAACAGGGTCTTCTCGCTCAACCGGTCCTGGGCCACCGCCAGCGCGGCCGGCGGCGGATAGACCGGCACGCGGTCAGCCAGGAACCGTGCACTGTCGGCAGGCACGTTCTCGAAATCGAAGGTGACCACATCGACCTTGGCGGCGAAGTCCGCCAAGGCCTGGCGGTCGTCGAAGGCGCCCACGGTGAGCGGCGCCAGCGGGCCGCTGCAGGCGTCGGCGGCCGGGTCGTACAGTTCGAAGCGCAGCCCCAGCGGCGCACCGGCCAGGACCATCATGCGGGCGAGCTGGCCGCCGCCCAGGATGCCGACAGTCAGGCTCATTGGCGCGGATCGTCGTGGGCCATCACGTCTTCGGTCTGGCGTGCACGGAAGGCATCGAGCGCCTGGCCGATCGCCGGCTGGTCGCTGGCCAGCATCGCCGCCGCGAACAGCGCGGCGTTGGAGGCGCCGGCGTTGCCGATGGCGAAGGTGGCGACCGGGATGCCGGCCGGCATCTGCACGATCGACAGCAGGGAATCCATTCCGTTGAGGGCCTTGGACTGCACCGGCACGCCCAGCACCGGCACGGCGGTCTTGGCCGCGATCATGCCCGGCAGGTGCGCGGCCCCGCCGGCACCGGCGATGATCGCGCGCAGGCCACGCGGGCCCGCCTGCTCGGCGTAACTGAACAACACATCCGGCGTCCGATGCGCGGACACCACCTTCACTTCGAACGGAACACCCAGGGCTTCAAGCTTCTGGGCGGCGTGCTGCATGGTTTCCCAGTCGGAACGGGAACCCATGACGATGCCGACAAGCGGCGCGATCGGGTTGGGGGTCATTGGCCGTCACCTGCCTTAAAGACGTATTCTAGCCGTCTTCCACGCAAGACGAAGAACCATGGATCGCAAGCTGCTCGACCTGCTGGTGTCCCCGGACACCCGCCAGCCCCTGTCCCTGCTGGATGGCAAGGGCCTGGAAGCCCTCAACAAGGCCATTTCCGCCGGCACGGTGACCAAGGCCGATGGCAACCCGCTGGCGCAGCCGCTGCGCGAGGCGCTGGTCACCCGTGACCGCAAGCAGGTGTTCCGCGTCGACGACGGCATCCCGGTGCTGCTGGCCGAGGAAGCGATTCCGACCGCCCAGATCGCCGACTTCCCGGCCGCATGAGCACGCTGCCGACGCCGGATGCGGCCGTTGTCGCCGCCGATGTCGCGCGCGCGCTGGCCGAGGACCTGGGCAGCGGTGATGTCACCGCCGCCCTGCTCCCCGACCAGGCCGACAGCGCCTACCTGCTGTGCAAGCAGGATGCGGTGATCGCCGGGCGCCCCTGGTTCGACGCTACCCATCGCGCGCTCGACCCTGACGTGCGCATTGAATGGCACATCGCCGAAGGCGATGCCGTCACCGCCGGCACCGTGCTGGCCCTGCTGCACGGGCGCAGCCGCAGCCTGGTCAGTGCCGAGCGCACTTCGCTGAATTTCCTGCAGACGCTGTCCGGCACCGCGACCATCACTGCCCGCTACGTGGCCGCGGTGGCCGGTACCGGTACCCGCATCCTCGACACCCGCAAGACCCTGCCCGGCCTGCGCCTGGCGCAGAAGTACGCGGTGCGCTGCGGCGGCGGCGAAAACCACCGCTTCGGCCTGTACGACACGGTGATGCTGAAGGAGAACCACATCCGCGCCGCCGGTTCGCTGGCCGCGGCGGTGGCCGCCGCACGCCGGCAGTGGCCTGCGCTGCCACTGGTGGTCGAGGTCGAAGACCTGGCACAGCTGCGCCAGGCGCTCGAAGCCGGTTGCGAACGCATCCTGCTGGATGACTTCAGTCCCGACCTGCGCCGCGAGGCGGTGCGCATCACCGCCGGACGCATTCCGCTGGAAGTCTCCGGCAGCGTCGGCCTGGGCGGCCTGCGCTCGATCGCTGAGGATGGCGTCGATTGCATCTCCATCGGCGGACTGACCAAGCATGTGCAGGCCATCGATCTGTCGTTGAAGCTGGGCCCGCCGCCGGCTTGAGGCCTACGGGAGACCTTGTGGAGCCGAGCGTAGGCTCGGCTCTACACGACCCGGGCGCCTTCACGGCTCGGCTACGCCAGCCTCTGCGACGCTGCGGGCATCCCCCACAGGAGCCGCGCATGCGCCGGATGCTCTTGCCTGCCTGTCTGCTGCTCGCGGCAGCCCCCTTGTCCGCCGCAGCCGCTGAAGCCTGCGATGTCCCTCCCCGCTTCGGCCTGAGCCCATTGGCGGTGGCCATCCGCAATACCGCCTGCAACGAGCACCGGTTGTGGTTCCGGCCCTTCATCGATCGCGATGGCCGCGCCGCCAGCCTCAGCGTCACCGAAGCCGAAAGCGATCACCTGGCCGACAACGGCCTGATCGCCTGGCAGCGCGTGGCCGGCTACTGGCGCAACAGCGGCACGCTCAACGCGATGGGCAGCATCGCCGGCGCCAGCAGCTGTCTGGCACCACTGGGCACGCGCTACACCGACAGCGACTGCCGCGCGTTCCTGATCGACAACCCGTGGTCGGCCGCTTTCATTTCCTGGGTGATGGTGCAGGCCGGCGTTCCCGGCTTCAACACGTCGCCGCGCCACATCGACTACATCCGTGCCGCGTACCAGGGCGGCCCCTCGGGCGTGCCGTACCGGCTGGTCGATCCCGCGACCGCAAAGCCCGCACCGGGCGACCTGTTGTGCTTCCTGCGCGACCGCAGCACGACGCTCAGCTACAGCGGGCTGGTGCAGGCGCTGGGCAACGGTTCGGTGGGCCACTGGAAATCGCATTGCGAAGTGGTGGTGGCTGCCAACCTGGGAGGCGACCAGACCCTGTACCTGGTGGGTGGCAACGTGATGAACACCGTGGCGATGCGGTTGCTGCCGCTGGACCGCACCGGGCTGATCAAGCTGCCCCCGGCACGCGAACGCAACAGCACCGGCATCGACCCCAGCTGCACGCCGGGCCGCGAGGACGAATGCAGCTTCAACCGCCAGGACTGGGCAGCGCTGCTGCAGCTGACCGCGACTGCGCCATTGGTGATGCCGTCACCCTCCGCAGCGCCGATGCAGGCCGTACCGGCCAACGCGCCCGCAGCGCCGACGACGGGCCAGCCACCGCCGAGGCGGTGATACCCGTGCTTGATCCAGCGCACGTTCGCCGCCATCTTTGCCGGATCGACCTCTGACGGCTGACGCCATGCCTACCCTGCTGCTGTTGTTGATTGCCGGCGGAATCATCTACTTCTTCTGGAACGCCGCACGCTCGGCCGCCGAGCGCGCGGTCGAGCTGGGACGCAATGCCTGCCGCGCCGCCGACGTGCAGTGGCTGGACCAGGCGGTGCACGCCACCGGCCTGCGACTGTCGCGTGGCGAAGATGGCCGGCTCGGTTTCGAGCGCACCTTCAAGTTCGAGTATTCCTACGATGGCATCGATCGCCACGTGGGCCGCATGGTGCTGCGTGGCGACCAGCTGATCTCGTTCACCGGCCCCGGTGCCGCGCGGATCAGCCAGATCCGGCCGGATGTGGAGGACGCCGAGGATGTGTAAGAACTGAAGGTGTGCCGACCAACGGTCGGCACCCACACAATTCCGGCACCCACCGGTAAAACCTGCAAAGGAAGACGCCGCCCATCGGGGCGGCGTCGGAAGGGTTACTTGACCACGCGCAGGTTCGGGCGGCCCTTCGGCGGCGGACTGGCCGGCGGCGTGTCGTCCGGCGGCGTGCCTTCCTCGTGCAGCAGCTCATCGCGGGTCGGTGCGGTTTCGTTGCCCGGAATGTCATCCGGCAATGCCATGCCCTGCCCGGTCTCGCGGGCGTAGACCGCCAGCACGGCGCTGATCGGCACCTGCACCGGGTAGCTGGTTCCGGAGAAGCGGGCCGAGAAGCTCACCATTTCGTTGTCGATCATCAGCCGCACCACGGCACGTTCGGCGATGTTGAGCACGACCCGGCCATCCTTGACCGCCGAAGGCGGGACCTGAACGCCGGGGACGCCGGCGTCGACCAGGATGTGCGGGGTCAGCTGGTTGTCGTTGATCCATTCCACCAGCGCCCGCAGCAGGTACGGGCGGTGGCTGGTCATGTGGAAGAAGTCTTCGGTCATGCGTGAAGTGTACGCGCCCGGCGCCCCGCCGGGGCGGATCGTCTGCACGCCGGTCGGCGTGCAGACGGGTAACGCGGGGCCGGATCAGACCGGCAGGTCGCGCAGCTTCTTTTCCTGCTCGGTCAGGCTGCGGACAAATCCCGGATGGCGGAAGATGCGGTTGCCGTAGTCCTCGATCGCCTTGCCGTCCTTCGGCAGCGGCACATCCAGCGACTGCAGGCGCCAGATGATCGGCGCCATCGCGCAGTCGGCCAGGCTCATTTCCGGGTTGAGGAAGAACTTGCTGGCCTTGAACAGCGGCAGCGAGGCGGTCAGCAGTTCCTTCAGGCGCTTGCGCCCGGCCTCGGCCTGGGTCTTGTTGCCCAGCTGGATGGCCTGCACCTGCGGCACCCAGTCGTGCTCGATGCGGAGCATGGCCAGGCGGATGCGTGCACGCGACAACGGGTCGACCGGCATCAGTGGCGGATGCGGGTAGCGCTCATCCAGGTACTCGCTGACCACCGATGCGGCGTACAGCACCAGCTCGCGTTCGACCAGGGTCGGCACCGAGTGGTACGGATTGAGGTCGATCAGGTCTTCAGGCGGGTTCTGCGGATCGACCGGAACGAAGTCGAAGGTGACGCCCTTGGCCGCCAGGACCAGGCGTACACGGTGGCACAGTACGTCGTCGTTCGAGGAAAACAGCGTCAGTGTATTGCGCATGCGTACGCTCGCCGCCATCAAAGGCTCTCCCACGACAGGAGACCGCCTGCCGCATCGGCGCCGCCGGCACCGTGCCAGCGGTCGACTCCTCCCCGAGTGTGCAACCGACCATCACAAAAGCCAATAGGCCCATGCGATGGCCGGTGGCAGAATCAGTGAACGTCCTTCCAGTATTCCTTCTTCAGCAGGTACAGCAGGAAGGTCAGCAGGGCCAGGAACAGGATCACCCACACGCCCAGCTGCTGGCGCTTGAGTGCGGCCGGTTCGCCGGCGTATTCGAGGAAGTTGGTGATGTCCCGCACGGCCTGGTCGTACTGCCCGGCGTCCACCGATCCCGGCGTTTCAATCTTCAGGCCGGTCACCGGCGGGTCCATACCGGGCGCTTCCGCCTTGCCGTGCACCGCATGCTGCAGCCCCTGCATCTCCCACAGCGGGTTGGGCATGGAGGCGTTGGCGAACAGCGCGTTGTTCCAGCCCAACGGGCGGCTGCTGTCCAGATAGAACGACTTGAGATAGGTATAGACCCAGTCGCTGCCACGCACACGCGCGATCAGGCTGAGATCGGGCGGCATCTTGCCGAACCACTTCTCCGCGTTTTCCTTGGGCATCGCGACCGGGATCGGGTCGCCGATCGCCGAGCCGGTGAAGTTGAGGTTGTTCATCACCTCTTCTTCGGTCAGGCCCAGGTCCTGCGCCATCCGCGAGTAGCGCAGGTACTTCAGCGCGTGGCAGCCGGAGCAGTAGTTCATGTACAGCTGCGCACCCCGCTGCAGCGAGGCGCGGTCACCGAGGTCGTTGCCGGCCTGCAGCAGCTTGGTGCCGCCCTCGGCGGCGGAGGCCAGGAAACTGCCCAGCATCAGGGTGGCCGTCAGGGCCAGCCGGACCATCCAGCGCTCAGTCATGCGTGGTCACCCTCTCCGGTACCGGCTTGGTCTTGTCCAACCTTGTCCATAGCGGCATGGTGATGAAGAACGCGAAGTACAGGAAGGTCAGCACCCGCCCGATGTAGGTTTCATGCACGTCGGTGCCCGGGCCGGAGCCGATCACGCCCAGCCACACGAAGCACACCGCCAGCACGCCCAGCATCACCTTCGAGATCCAGCCGCGGTAGCGCACCGACTTCACCCTGGCCTTGTCCAGCCACGGCACCAGGAACAGGATCGCAATGGCCGAGAACATCACCAGCACGCCACCGAGCTTGTTCGGTACCACGCGCAACATCGCGTAGTAAGGCGTGTAGTACCAGACCGGCTTGATGTGTTCGGGGGTCACCAGGCGGTTGGCCTCGGTGAAGTTGTCGTGTTCCAGGAACAGGCCGCCAAAGCCCGGTGCGAAGAAGATGATGAAGGCGGCGATGATCAGCAGGAAGCCGGCCCCGACACCATCCTTGAGCGTGTAGTACGGATGGAACGGAATACCGTCGGCCGGAGCATTCGGCGACCAGCGGTTGCCCTTCGGCCCCTTCTTGATCTCCACGCCATCGGGGTTGTTCGACCCCACTTCGTGCAGCGCGCCCAGATGCAGCACCACCAGCAACAGCAGCACCAGCGGCAGTGCGATGACGTGCAGCGCGAAGAAGCGGTTGAGCGTGGCGTCACTGGGCAGGTAGTCGCCCATGATCCATTCGGTCAGGCCGTTGCCGATCACCGGTATCGCGCCGAACAGCGAGATGATCACTTTGGCGCCCCAGAACGACATCTGGCCCCACGGCAGCACATAGCCCATGAAGGCCTCGGCCATCAGCACCAGGTAGATCAGCATGCCCAGGATCCACACCAGCTCGCGCGGCTTCTGGTAGCTGCCGTACAGCAGGCCGCGGAACATGTGCAGGTAGACCACGATGAAGAACAGCGAGGCGCCGGTGGAGTGCATGTAGCGGATCAGCCAGCCCCACTCCACATCACGCATGATGTATTCGATGGAGCCGAACGCCTCGGCGGCGTTGGTCTTGTAGTGCATCGTCAGGAAGATGCCGGTGACGATCTGGTTGACCAGCACCAGCAGTGCCAGCGAACCGAAGTAGTACCAGATGTTGAAGTTCTTCGGCGCGTAATACTCGGTAACGTGCTTGCGGTAGACCGGCATCAGGCCCGGCGCGCGGGCATTGACCCAGTCGGCGACGCCGCTGGCGGTACGGGCGAGGATATTGGCCATCAGGCTGCCCCCTGCGGATCGACACCGATGATGATGGTGTTGTCGTCCTGGTAATGGTGCGCGGGCACCTTCAGGTTGATCGGTGCCGGCACATCCTTGAAGACGCGGCCGGACATGTCGAAGCGCGACTTGTGGCAGGGGCAGAAGTAGCCCCCCTTCCACTGCGGGTCGTAGGGCTCAGGCCGGATCTCGGCGACCATTTCCGGCGAGCAGCCCAGGTGCGTGCACAGGCCGACCAGCACGGAGATGTCCGGCTTGATCGAGCGCAGCTCGGGATTCTGCTTCAGCACGTAGTCCGGCTGCTGGTCCTTCTCGCCGGACTCAGGGTCCTTGAGGCGGCCATCCAGCCCGTGCAGTGCATCCAGGATCGCCTTGGACCGCTTGACGATCCAGATCGGCTGGCCACGCCACTCCACGATCAGGCGTTGGCCTTCCTGCAGGGCGCTGATGTCGGCCACCACCGGTGCACCGGCAAGCTTGGCACGGGCACTGGGGTTCCAGGATTTGATGAAAGGAACGGCGGTGAATCCGACGCCGACGGCGCCAACCACAGCAGTGGTGGCAGAAAGAAAACGCCGACGTCCGGTGTTGACTGGATCGTGTACCCCATCGTTGGCCATCCGGCACTCCGATATTGATTAGGTAGCTTTAAGGCTGCCAGCGGATCCGGTGGGGGCCAGAGCCGCATTGAATCATGGGCGAGTGTAGCGGAACCGTCGCGCGCCACACAACGCATTGCAACAACATTGATTACGGGGTTGCCGGCCAGCGGCCGGCACTACTGGTGTGTCAATGCGGTGCGGTAACGCTCGGCCAGCTGTCCGACCCGGCGCACGTAGTACTGGGTCTCGCTGTAGGGCGGCACGCCACCGTGGCGGTCGACCGCGCCTTCGCCGGCGTTGTAGCCGGCCGCAGCCAGGGTCAGGTCGCCATTGAAGCGCTTCAGCAACCACGCAAGATACTGCACGCCACCACGGATGTTCTGCGCGGCATCGTAGGAATCGCTGACCCCGAAGCGGGCCGCGGTCGGCGGCATCAGCTGCATCAGGCCCTGCGCGCCGGCGCGGCTGAGCGCAGTCGGGTTGTAGGCCGACTCGGCGTGGATGATGGCGCGCACCACGGCTTCTTCGACGCCGAACTCGCGTGCGGCCGAGGTGATCTCGGTCTGGAACGCGGTGGTGTTCAAGCGCACCGAACCGAAGTCCACGCGTGGGTTGACGCCACAGGCATAACAGCGCTCCATGAAACTGTAGCGGATGGTACGCACCGGGCCGAGGTTGGCGACCTGGGTCGGCCGCGCACTGGTGTAGTGGCGCACCCCATCCTTCATGAAGGAATAGACCTGGCCGCTGACCATCCGCCCGGCCCGCGAGGCCGTCGGTACCGCGGCAGGCGCGGGTGCAGCAGGCGTCGGCGCGACCGCAGCGGGCGCAGCGGCGCTGGCCGCCACGGCGACCGGATTGCGTTCGATGCTGGCCACCGAGGTCGGCGCAGGCTTCGGTGCGGCCACCACGGGGCGCGGTGCCGGGCGGGTATCACGGCTGTAGCTGATGCTGCTGCAGCGCGCGCCGGCCACTCGCTTGCTAACGTAGCTGGTGACCCCGTCGGCGCCCTGGCACTTGTACAGGGTGCCAGCGCTGGCCGGCGCAGCGGTCAGCGCAGCGATGATGATCGCCGTTGTCCCCAGTATCCCCTTCATGCCGCGAGTGTCCCAGCTTCGCCGGGGCTTGCCAAGCGATGTGGCTCAGCCTGTGACCGGCGGCACAGCCAGCGCCTGGCCCAATCCGGCCAAACGCTGTGCCAGCTCATCGCGCAGGCCCGGCGGTGTGGTCCACAACGCCACCGGCACCCGGTCCAGGCTGAGGATCTGCGCCAGCATCATGCCGCGGCTCTCGGCGCCCATGCGCAACAGGCAATGGTCGGCACCATCAGCCTCCAGCACACCACACCACGGCGGGATGCGCCCTTCCAGCTCGGTGCGGCTGCCGGCCAGGCGGACGATGGCCTGCAGCGCGAAGGGCGCCTGGCTGACCGCCTGCCGCACCATCACGTCCGGGGGCGCGGGCGGGCGCCGATGCATGCCCGGCCCGGAGCATTCGCGCACCGCGCCCATCCGGTCCACGCGCAGGGTGCGCCAGTCTTGGCGGCCCAGGTCCCAGGCCAGCAGGTACCAGCGCCGCCCATGGTTGACCAGGTGCTGCGCCTCGACCTCGCGCTGGGTCACCTCCTCCTGCGCACTGCGGTACTCGAAGGCCAGCCGTGACGCCTGCCGGCAGTGCTGGGCCAGCCGTCCCAGCAGGCGTGCGTCGGTGGAGGGAAGGTCGGACAGGGTGGCCGTCGCCGCATGCACCTCGCCGGCCTGCCGCCGGCGACGGGTGGGGACCAGCGGATCGAGCTTGGACAGCAGGCCCCGCGCGGTGTCGTCGATGCCAGCGACGGTCGCTGACGCGGCACGCAGGGCGATCGCCAGGGTCGTCGCCTCGTCCTCGTCCAGCAGCATCGGCAGCACCGGTGCCCCTGCCCCGAGCTGATAGCCACCGCCGACCCCCGATGAGGCCCGCACCGGATAGCCCAGTTCGCGCAGGCGTTCGATATCACGGCGGATGCTGCGCCGGTCCACGCCCATGCGCTCGGCCAGCTCAGCCCCGGACCACTGGCGGCGGGCCTGCAGCAGGGCGATCAGGCGCAGCAGTCGATGGGCGGTATGGCGCATGAAGAATCGAGGACAGAAGTCGTCCGCAATAGTGCCTCAGGATGACTTCCAGTTCACCCACCCACCGCAAGGAGCAATGCCATGAACTCACGCCAGATCACCCTGTACCACGCCGCCAGATCCCGTTCGAGCGGCGCCGTGGCCCTGCTCGAAGCGCTGGGTGCCGACTACCGCATGCAGGTGCTGGACCTGAAGGCCGGTGCCAACCTGGCCCCGGCCTATCTGGCCATCAACCCGATGGGCAAGGTGCCGGCCATCGTCCACAACGGCGCACTGGTGACCGAGCAGGTCGCCATTTATCTGTACCTGGCCGACCTGTATCCGGAGGCCGGGCTGGCCCCGCCGATCGGCGACGCCCTGCGCGGCCCCTACCTGCGCTGGATGGTCTTCTACGGTGCCTGTTTCGAGCCGGCGATGATCGACAAGGCGATGCACCGCGAGCCGCCGCCGCGCCTGATGTCGCCGTACAACGACGCCGAGACCGTGCTGCAGGTGGTCGAGGCCCAGCTGGCGCAGGGCCCGTACCTGCTCGGCGAGACGATGAGTGCCGCCGACGTGCTGTGGGGCAATGCGCTGGCCTGGACCACGGCCTTTGGCCTGGTGCAGCCGGCGCCGGCCACGGCTGATTACATCGCACGGATGAGCGCGATGACCGCCTTCGACCGGTCGCGGCAGATCGATGCGGAGCTGGCGGCCGCGTAAGCAGCCCCCCCTTGTGCGGCGTAAGCAGCGCCCCCTTGTAGAGCCGAGCCCACGCTCGGCTGGCTTCAATAGAGCCAGGCCATGCCAGGCTGCCCCATGGGAAGCGGGAAGAGCAGCCGAGCGTGGGCTCGGCTCTACAAGGGCGCGGCGGCTGGCGCGGGATGCGGGTAGAATTGCCCGCTTTCCCGCCACCCGAATGGATTAAGCGCCATGACCGGGACGCCAGACGTCTTTCCGCCCGCCACGCCGGGCGGTACCCCGCTCGTTGCCCTGCCCGCTGGTCCGCGCAAGCCTGACCAGGTCAAGGGCAAGCTGTACATCAAGACCCACGGTTGCCAGATGAACGAGTACGACTCGGCCAAGATGGCCGACGTGCTTGCCGCCAGCGATGGCCTGGAACTGACCGACAGCCCGGACGACGCCGACGTCATCCTGGTCAACACCTGCTCCATCCGCGAGAAGGCGCAGGAGAAGGTGTTCAGCCAACTCGGCGTGTGGAAGGGCCTGAAGAACAAGGGCCGCGAGGTCATCATCGGCGTGGGCGGCTGCGTTGCCTCGCAGGAAGGCGAAGCGATCATCAAGCGCGCCCCGTTCGTGGACCTTGTGTTCGGTCCGCAGACCCTGCATCGCCTGCCGGAACTGATCCGCGCACGCCGCGAGCAGAAGCGCCCGCAGGTGGACATCAGCTTCCCCGAGATCGAGAAGTTCGACCGCCTGCCCGAGCCACGCGCCGAAGGTGCCTCGGCGTTCGTGTCGATCATGGAAGGCTGTTCCAAATACTGCTCGTTCTGCGTGGTGCCTTACACCCGCGGCACCGAAGTCAGCCGCCCGTTCGAGGACGTGGTGGTGGAAGTGGCGCAGCTCGCCGCGCAGGGCGTGCGCGAGATCAACCTGCTCGGCCAGAACGTCAACGCCTATCGCGGCCCGTATGGAGACGGTGAGTTTGCCGACCTCGGCCTGCTGATCCGCACCATCGCCGAGATCGATGGGGTCGGCCGCATCCGCTTCACCACCTCGCACCCGCTCGAGTTCAGCGATTCGCTGATCGATGCGTTCCGCGACGTTCCGCAGCTGGCCAACTTCCTGCACCTGCCGGTGCAGGCCGGCAGCGACCGCGTGCTGTCGGCGATGAAGCGCGGCTACACCGCGCTGGAATTCAAGTCGAAGATCCGCAAGCTGCGCGCGGTGCGCCCGGACATTTCAATCAGCTCGGACTTCATCGTCGGTTTCCCCGGCGAGACCGATGCCGACTTCGAGAAGACCATGAAGCTGATCGAGGACATCGGCTTCGACCACAGTTTCTCCTTCATCTATTCGCGTCGACCGGGTACGCCGGCGGCCGATCTGGAGGACACGATCAGCGATGCCGAGAAGCATGCGCGCCTGTCGCGCCTGCAGGAGCGCATCAATGCGCACGCCGCCAGCATCTCGGAGAAGATGGTCGGTACCGTGCAGACCGTGCTGGTGGAAGGGCCGTCGCGCAAGAACCCGAACGAGCTGACCGGCAAGACCGAGAACATGCGGTCGGTGAATTTCCCGGCGCCTGCGCGCCTGATCGGGCAGTTCGTGGATGTGGTGATCACCGAAGCGCTGACCAATTCGCTGCGCGCGCGGGTGGTTGCGGAATAAGGCGTGCCGACCCACGGTCGGCACCCAC
>NZ_KV791364.1:0-41156 GCF_001807895.1 Stenotrophomonas sp. HMSC10F07 | reverse complement strand
GACCCACGGTCGGCACCCACCGGGGTAGATGCCGACCGTTGGTCGGCATTCACTAATCCAACCGCTTGCGGAAACGCAGGATCGCCAGGGTCATCATCACCACGATGAAGGCCAGCAGCGCCAGTGCGTCGTGCCACAGCTCCCACAGCGAGGCGCCGCGCAGCATGATGCCGCGCACCAGGCGCAGGAAGTGGGTCAGCGGCAGCACTTCGGCCAGCCACTGCACCGGCCGCGGCATGCCGGCGAACGGGAACATGAAGCCCGACAGCAGGATCGACGGCAGGAACAGGAACAGGGTCATCTGCATCGCCTGGAACTGCGAACGCGCGCGCGTGGAGATCAGCAGGCCCAGCGCCAGGTTGGCCAGCACCAGCAGCACCGCGGCCAGGTAGATGTCGAGCAGGCTGCCGCGAATCGGCACCTGGAACAGCCAGGTGCCCAGCACCAGCACCAGCGTGGTCTGCAGCAGACCGATCGCTGCATAGGGCAGCACCTTGCCGACCATCAGTTCGCTGCGCGATACCGGCGTGGCGATCAGCAGTTCCATGTTGCCGCGCTCGCGCTCGCGCACCACCGCCACCGCCGTGAACATCACCAGGGTCATGGTCAGGATCACCCCGATCAGGCCGGGCACGATGTTCACCGCCGAGCGCCGTTGCGGGTTGTAGAAACTGGTCACGCTGACCTGGCCACCGGCAATGCTGCCTTCGCGCAGCGGCCGCGTATTGCTGGTCGGGCGCGCATCCAGTGGCACCTGCGCCAGCTGGATCGCCGCACTCTGCACCACGGTGTCGCTGCCATCGACCAGCACCTGTACCGCTTCGCGTCCATCGAAGCGGCGACGCTCGAAGTCCGCCGGCACCACGATGCCGACGCTGATCTCGCCGCGGCGCAGCGCCTGCATCAGCTGGTCCGGCGTGTAGGCCTCGCTGCGTGGCGTGATCACGCCGGTGGCGACCATGTCCTGCACCAGCACGCGTGAGGCGGCGCTGTTGGCCTGGTCGGCGATACCCGTATCGAGGTGGCGCAGGTTGAGGTTGATCGCATACCCGAACAGCAGCAGCTGCATCACCGGAATGCCGACGATCATCGCCAGCGTGATGCGGTCGCGGCGCAGCTGCCGCAGCTCCTTGAGCATGATCGCCCACAGCCTGCGCAGGTTCATGCCGCTGGCTCCCTGCCACGGCCACGGGTGGCGGCCACGAACACGTCCTCCAGGTTCGGCGCCACGATTTCGATATGCGCTTGCGGGTCGGCGCTGGCCAGCGCGCGCCGCAGCACTGCGACATCCGCTGCGCCCTCATTGCACAGCACGCGCAGATGGGTGCCGATCTGCGCCACGCTCAGCACGCCGGGCAGCTCGGCCAGCACGCGGCTGGCCTGGCGTGGCTGCGATGAGGTGACCTGCAGCGTGCGTCCTTGCAGCCGTGAACAGAGCTCGGCCGGCGTGCCGTCGGCCACCAGTGCGCCGCGATCAAGGATCGCCAGGCGATGGCAGCGCTCGGCTTCGTCCATGTAATGGGTCGACACCAGCACCGTGGTTCCCGCGTCGGCCAGTTCGAACAGGGCCTCCCAGAAGTCGCGGCGCGATTCCGGGTCGACCGCGCTGGTCGGCTCATCCAGGAACAGCAGTTCGGGCGAATGCACCACGGCGCCGGCCAGGGCCAGGCGCTGCTTCTGTCCACCACTGAGCGTGCCGGCCAGCTGCGGCTGCCGGTCCTGCAACCGGTACTGCTGCAGCAGCGCATCGACCCGTTGCCGGGCCTGGTTGCGCGGCAGGTCCTGGATGGCGGCGAGGAATTCCAGGTTCTCGCGTACCGACAGGTCTTCGTACAGCGAGAAGCGCTGGGTCATGTAGCCGATGCGCCGGCGCAGTGCTTCGGCCTGCTCGGGAACCGCCAGGCCCAGCACCTCGATCTGCCCCGCACTGGGTTCCAGCAGGCCGCACAGCATGCGGATGGTGGTCGACTTGCCTGACCCGTTCGGGCCCAGGAAGCCGTACACCTGCCCGCGCGGGACGGTCAGGTCGACCTTGTCCACGGCCAGCAGTTCACCGAAGCGGCGAGTCAGGCCCTGCGCATGCACCGCGATGTCCGCACCGGTGTTCAGAAGCGCACCTGCACCGGCAGTCCGGCCGGAAGCTTCTGCATGTCGCTGGCTGCATCCACTTCGATCTCGGCGAGGTAGCTCAGGCGCTCGACGTCATCGCCGGTCAGTGCGTAGTACGGGGTGAAAGAAGGCTCGCTGCGGATCGCGCGCACATGGCCCTTCAGTACGGTGGTGCCCCCTCCCTCCAGCTGTATCTGTGCCGGCTGACCGACCTTGACCTGCAGGCGCAGCGGCTGCGGCAGGTAGACGCGCGCATAGGGGCGCTCGCCGACCAGCATCACCGCCAGCGGCGCCCCGATCGGTGCCTGGTCACCCTGCCGGTAGGGCAAGGCATCGATCACGCCATCGCGCGGTGCGCGCAGCTGCAGCTTCTGCAGGTTGACGCCCTGCACCACCTGCTGCGCCTGTGCGGCGTCGGCGGCCGCCTGGCCCTGAGCGATGTCCTGCGCGCGACTGCCGTGCACCCGTTCCAGCCAGGCCTGCTCGGCGGCACGCACGCTGGCCGCGGCATTGCCGGCGGCTGCCCGTGCACGGTCCAGCTCGGCGGCGGCGATCAGGCGCTGGCGTGCCAATGGTTGCACCCGACGATAGTAGGCAGTGGCTTCAGCAGACTGCGCGCGCAACGCGGCCAGTTGTGCCTGGGCCTGTGCGATCTGTTCCTGCCGCGGGCCGAGCTTCAGCTCTTCCAGCTGGGCCTGCGCGCGCGCCGTGTCGGCCTGCGCCGCCGCGAACTGCGCGTCGCCGCGGGCGGGGTCGAGCTGCATCAGCACGGCCCCGGCCTTGACCCGCTGGCCCTCGCGCACCTCCACCGTGGCGATCACCTCGGCCGCCGGCGCCGGCACCGTGATCCGGTCCCACTCCAGTGTGCCCAGCGCCGTTGGCGTTGACTGCCCACAGCCCGCCAGCAGGCCGATGCCCGCCAGCCCGAGTCCACGCATCCCGTTGCCGATGCCCATGCCATCCCCTCCTGCGACGGCGACACGGTGCCACCTGCCCCGTGCACCCTCAATGATTCCGATCAGCCCTGACGGTTTTTTAGCCACGTACGGGCGAGCCTTTTGCTGCAAGGTTCCTCGCCACCTATCCACAGCTTGATTCAGCATCATTCCACAGCCGGTGTGGAGAACCGGACGGGGGCGGCCGTACTGGCTGCCTGGCAGCGGAAGATGCGCTGCCGTCACAGGAGCGGCCGACCGTGACGGTTTTTTCACCACCACCTCATACGCCTTGTGGCACAAGCACTGCGAAGGCCTATCCACAGCTTTTCGCGCCCCCCGTCCACACCGGGTGTGGAAAACCGCGTATCGGCCCGCCGCTGGCCGCATGCCCGGTACGCGCGTAACCTTGTCACCCCGAGTCCATCGTGGTGGACGGCGACCCCGCCCCACCCCAAGCAATGAAAAGCATCGATCATCGAGACTTCACCCTGTCGCCGGAAGACAACGAGCGACTGGCCAACCTGTGCGGCCCCTTCGACGGGCACCTGCGCCAGATCGAGCTGAAGCTCGGCGTGGAGATCGCCAATCGTGGCTTCGTGTTCCGCATCAGCGGGCCCAACGAAGCCATCGTCGAGGCGCAGAAGCTGGTTGAAGCGCTGTACGCCGAAGCCGGCGAAACCACCTTCGACAACCACGCCATCCACCTGCGCCTGGCGCAGGCCAACGTCGAGCAGATCGCCGAACGCTCCTACGAAGCGCAGGACGTGGCAATCAAGGTCAAGCGTGGCACGGTACGTGGCCGCGGCGCCAACCAGGGCCGCTACCTGCACCAGATCGCCACGCATGACATCAACTTCGGCATCGGCCCGGCCGGAACCGGCAAGACCTTCCTGGCCGTGGCCAGCGCGGTCGAAGCACTGAACGAGTCACGGGTGCAGCGCCTGATCCTGGTGCGCCCGGCGGTGGAAGCCGGCGAGAAGCTGGGCTTCCTGCCCGGCGACCTGAGCCAGAAGGTCGACCCGTACCTGCGACCGCTGTACGACGCCCTGTACGAGATGATGGGCGTGGAGAAGGTGGTCAAGCTGCTGGAGAAGAACGTCATCGAGATCGCGCCGCTGGCCTACATGCGCGGCCGCACGCTCAACGATGCGTTCGTGATCCTGGACGAGGCGCAGAACACCACCATCGAACAGATGAAGATGTTCCTGACCCGCCTGGGCTACGGCTCCACGGCGGTGGTCACCGGTGACCTGACCCAGACCGACCTGCCCAAGCACGTGAAGTCCGGCCTGCGCGACGCGATCGATGTGCTGCGCGAGGTCGAGGGCGTCAGCTTCACCTTCTTCGAATCCCGCGACGTGGTCCGCCATCCGCTGGTGGCGCGCATCGTCAGCGCCTACGACCGCCGCGACCTGCATCAGATCCAGCCTGGAGCAACGCCATGACCCGTGGTCCCGTGCGACTGGACGTCGCCGTCAGTTATGCCCTGCCGCGTACCGGGCTGCCGGCGGCAGTGAGCTTCCGCAAGTGGGTGGCCGCTGCGTTGAAGGGCCGCATCCGTGAGGCCGACCTGGCCATCCGCGTGGTCGATGCCAAGGAGGGGCAGTCGCTGAACCGCCATTACCGTGGCAAGGACTACGCCACCAACGTGCTCAGCTTCCCGGCCGACGTGCCCGAAGGCCTGCCCAAGGGCGTCAAGTTTCCATTGCTCGGCGACCTGGTGATCTGCGCACCGGTGGTGGCCCGCGAAGCCGACGAACAGGGCAAGGCGCTCAACGCCCATTACGCGCACCTGACCGTGCACGGCGTGCTGCACCTGCTTGGCTGGGACCACGAGGACGACAAGGAAGCCGAGGCGATGGAGCAGCTCGAGCGCGACATCCTGGCCGAGCTGGGCATTGACGACCCGTACGCGGGCGAGCGCTGACACCGGGCTCTGTTCGGAACCCACGCACTCACGGAAGAGGAGCACAGCATGACCCTGCCCGCCCTTGTGCTTGCCGCACTGCTGCAGTCCGGGGCAGGCCTGATGCCCGATCCTGACCGTCCCTCACCGTTCCCCACCAGCGACAGCGAGGCCGACATCGCCGCAAAGATCGCCGAACTACGGGCGTTCTTCGGCATCAGCGAGCGCCACACCCGCAACATCGTCGCCACTGCCCAGCAACGGGCGCTGATCGAGCGTCTGGAAGCGCGGCACGCGGCACGTCTGGCCGGCATATGGGTGGACAATGCGAGGGGCTGGAATGTTGTAGTGCGACTGACAGGTGCCGCACCCGAGGCCGATGAGACACATCCAGGGGCGGATGGCCCGCAACGTGTGCACTACATCACCGGTGCCGCGATGACCGAAGCGGAGATGAGGCGCCGCCTGCACGCTCAGCGGGACGGGCTGCTCGCCCAGCTGCCCGACCTGTTCGGCTATAGCCTTGATGTCAAGACCGGGGAGCTGGAGGTGGAGCTGCGGGATACCCCAGCCAACCGCGCGACGGCGGCGGCCGTGCGTGACCACCTTCAGGTGCATCTGGGCTACCCGGTCCGGCTGCGCTGGTACCCAGCGGCCACGCGCTGGAATCCGCCCTGACTGCGCCCGGGCTGGACGGCCAGCCCATGCGCTGCACTTTTGTTCAACACCGGACAGGACGCGGAAGGAAAAGGGATGGAGCAGGGAAACAGCTTCACGACGTTTACGATGAGCGCGGGCCTGTTCGCCAGCCTGCTGGTGCTGGGCGCCTACGCCGTGCGCCGCATCAGCGCCCGCGACCCCAGCGGCAGGCACTGGCTGCTGCGCAGCCTGGCCCTGCTCTCGCCCGTGTGCCTGCTGGCCGGACTGGCGATCGGCATGAGCGGCCCCCGCCTCACGACCAAGGTGGAACCTGCCCACCTACCCGGGCTGTGGGAAACATCGATGGTACTGATACTGGTCGGTGCCTTGACCCTGCCAATGCTGTGGCGAACGCTGCTGCAGCAGCGGCTTGGCAGGCCGGTCAACGCGCTTCCGTTCTTCCATGCCAGCCGCACCTCGTTGCTGGTGCTGTTCGTGCTGGCCGTGATCTACATGAAAGTGGCCAGGACGGCCGCATCGGAACTGATGCCCTGGCTTACCAGCCCAGGCCTGTGGCCAGCTGTGGCGCGCATTGCGGGTCAATCGATGCACATCGCCATGCTTGCGGTCGTGCTGTCCCTTTCACTGATGGTCGTGCGGCGGGCGATGACCGGTTTCCTGCGCCTTCTCACCGGACTGTTCAGGCGCTCACCGGGGCTATGATGGCGGCCCTTCGCCTGCGGAAACCAACCGTGTCACTGCGCTGCTGCCTGCCCCTGCTCTGTGCCCTCGCCGCTCCCTCCTTCGCCACCAGCCTGGACCTGCCGGCGCTGATCGAATGCCGCCAGGGCGTAGCCGATCACGCTGCGCTGGCGCCGCTGCTGGCTGATCCGCTGAAGGCCGTCGCCCACGGCCTGCAGCCGCTGCCCCAGGGCAACCAGTTCATGAGCGAGTACCGACTGGCCCAGCCGATCAGCGTGTTCGGCGACCGCACCGAACGGGTCGCCGTGGCCGGCTCCAGCATCATGGCGATCCTCGACCAGGCTGACCCGCGGCCGTTGGCCAAACGCCTTGCGCTGGAGACCGGCTACGACCAGGACGGCAAGTTCATGGCCGGCCGCGAGCTGGTCAGCCGCGACGTGACCGACCCGAAGAGCGGCGAGGCCCAGATCGAGTCGATCATCCTCAGCGTCTCCACCGTGGCCTCCCATCCGGGCAAGACCCTGGCCGGCTGTACCTACAGCCTGGACCTGCCTGAAGAAGAAGCCCCTGCCCGGCCTGAACTGGCCCCGCCGCCGATCACCGGACCGGGCAGCGACGGTCACTGACAGGCCGCCACATCCTGCTAGACTTGGGCCAACGCCCGGCCTGCCGGGTGCCTTTTTTCCAGAGATGTCAGAAGACGACAGTAGTAGCTCCCCTGCGGAGCACAGTGAAAAGAAGCGCGGTTGGCTTGAACGCCTGACCTCGGCCTTCTCCGGCGAACCCCACACCCGCGACGAGCTGGTCGCTGTCCTGCACACCGCGCAGGAAGAGGGTCTGATCGCCGCCGATACCCTGAAGATGATGGAAGGCGCCATTTCGGTGGCCGAGCTGACCGTGGGCGACGTGATGATCTCGCGCTCGCAGATGGTCTCGCTGCCGGTCGAAGCGCCCTTCCTGGAACTGATGAAGCAGGTGGTCGAATCGGGCCATTCGCGCTTCCCGGTGCACGGCGAGAACAAGGACGACATCCTTGGCATCCTGCTGGCCAAGGACCTGCTGCGCGGCGTGGTCGCCGACAACGGCCCGGCCAACGTGCGCGAGCTGCTGCGCCCGGCGGTGCTGATCCCGGAGGCGAAGAAGCTGAACGTGCTTCTGAAGGAGTTCCGCCTGTCGCGCAACCACATGGCCATCGTGGTCGACGAGTACGGCGGTGTTGCCGGTCTGGTCACCATCGAGGACGTGCTGGAGCAGATCGTCGGCGAGATCGACGACGAGCACGACGAGGCCGAGGATCCGTCCGCGCAGATCGCCATCCAGTCCGACGGCCAGTACGTGGTCGACGCGCTGACCCCGATCGGCGACTTCAACGAGCGCTTCGGCGCGACGTTCTCCGACGAGGACTACGACACCATCGGTGGCCTGGTCACCGAGGCCGTGGGCCACCTTCCGGAAGTCGGCGATGAGCTGGCACTGGACCGCTTCATGTTCCGCGTGGCCCGCGCCGATGCGCGCCGGGTTCAGGCCTTCCACGTGACCGTGCTGCCGCCGGACGCGCAGGACGACGCTTGAAACGCCGCGGCCTGATCCTCATGGTGTGGCTGGCACTGTGGGTGCTGGCCATGGCCCTGCCGCTGGCGGCCTTCGCGCAGCCGGCGGCAGCCGTGCCCGCACCGGCCACCGCCAACGCGGAGGCCCCGGCCCCGCGCATCGGCGTGGTGACCATGCAGCCGGGCACGGTTTTCTTCGAACGCTTCGGCCATGACGCCATCGTCGTGGTCGATCCGGCCAGTGGCGAAGCGACCTCATACAACTTCGGCTACTTCGATCCGTCCGAGGACGACTTCATCAGCCGCTTCGTGCGCGGCGACATGATGTATTACCTGGTGGCGCTGCCGCTGCAGCAGGACCTGTCGTACTACGACGAGACCGGCCGCGGTGCCAGCGTGCAGTGGCTGGACCTGCGCCCCGGACAGGCGCGTTCCCTGGCCGCTGACCTGGCCGAGCGGGCCAAGCCGGAAAACGCGCGCTACCACTACGACTACTACACCGCCAACTGCGCCACGATGGTACGCGACACGGTGGACAAGGCACTGGGCGGTGGCCTGCAGTCGCAGTTGTCGGGGCGTTCGCGCGGCAACACCTACCGCAGCGAGTCGGTGCGCCTGGCCTCGCCCGCCCCGTGGATGTGGCTGGGCTTCGATGTCGGCCTGGGGCCGTTCGCCGACCAGCCGCTGTCGCGCTGGCAGGAAGCGTTCGTGCCGATGCGCCTGGCCGATGCGCTGCGCCAGGCACGCAACAGTGATGGCCGGCCGCTGGTGCAGTCCGAACAGGAACTGCTGCCGCACCGCATTGATCCGGAGCCGAAGGAGTTCGCGCGTCGTTGGTGGCCGTGGCTGCTGCTTGGTCTGGTCGTGGCCGGCGGCGTGCTGGCGCTGCGCAACCGCCCGCGCCTGCTGGCTGGGCTGGCCCTGCCGTTCTGGCTGTTGTGCGCCGTCGCCGGCAGCCTGCTGGTGTTCCTGTGGGGCTTCAGCACCCACTACGCCGCCTGGGCCAACCGGAACCTGCTGCTGCTTTCGCCGCTGGCCGTATTGCTGCTGCCGGGTGCGATAAGCCTGCTGCGTCGGCGCGTGCCGGGGCGCATGTTCAGGATCGTGCTGTGGCTGCTGGCGGTGCAGGCGGTGGCCGCGCTGGTGCTGCACTGGCTGAGCCTGCAGGCGCAGTACAACGTGCAGTGGATCGTGCTGCTGCTGCCGGTGCATGTGGCGCTGGCGTGGGTACTGGGGCGCCATCCTCACTTGTCCGAAACACGGCACTGACGCACGATGGCGGGCATGTCATTGCCCGCCTCCGCTTCCGCCCCTGCCTCGGCCAACCCCGCCTGCGTCATCAACTGCGTCCACTACGATGACGAGGGCATACGCCACGATATCAGCCTGGACGCCATCAGCGATGTCATCGCCAGTGGCAATGGCTTCGTGTGGGTCGGCCTGTACGATCCCAACGACGATGTGCTGCTGAAACTGCAGGAAGAATTCTGCCTGCACGACCTGGCCATCGAGGATGCGCGCAACGCGCACCAGCGGCCCAAGGTCGAGACCTACGGCAACTCGCTGTTCGTGGTGGTCACCACCGCGCAGATGGTCGACGAGCGCATCCAGTATGGCGAAACCCATGCCTTCCTCGGCCCGCGCTTCCTGGTGACGGTGCGCCACGGCGCCTCGCTGTCCTACGCGCCGGTACGTGCTCGGGTCGAGCGTGAGCCGCAGCTGCTGAAGATGGGCCCGTCGTACTGCCTGTACGCGGTGACCGACTTCGTGGTCGACAATTACCTGCCGATCGTGCACCGCTTCCGCGACACCCTGGACCTGCTGGAAAAGGACATCTTCGCCGAGAACTACAAGCGCAGCACCGTGGTGCGCCTGTACGAGCTCAAGCGCGAACTGAACAAGATGCGGATGGCGGTGGCGCCGCTGCAGGATGTGCTGGCCCAGCTGCGCCGTTACCAGGGCGAGCTGGTTCCGGACGAAGTGAAGCTGTACATCCGTGACGTGCACGACCACGCGGTACGCATCAGCGATGTGATCGACACCCTGCGCGAGATGCTGGGCACCGCGCTCAGCGTGAACCTGTCGCTGGTGACGCTGGCGCAGGGCGAGACGGTCAAGCGCCTCGGTGCGTGGGCCGCGCTGCTGGCGGCACCGACGCTGATCACCAGCTGGTACGGGATGAACTTCAGCCACATGCCGGAGCTGAGCCAACCGTGGGCCTACCCACTGATGATCGTTGGTGTGGGCGGCGTCTGCGTGGGCCTGTACCGGTTGTTCAAGCGTTCGGGCTGGCTGTAGAGCGTATCGACCCGCGGTCGATACCCACGAAACCGGGGACATATCGACCAACGGTCGATACCCACCAGACTGGTAGGCCACGACCGTTGGTCGTGGCGCATTGCATGATCCATCAAGCCACGTAAACGGTCTTGATGTTCATGAACTCATGGATGCCGTGGTCGGCCAGTTCCCGGCCAAAGCCAGACTGCTTGCTGCCGCCGAACGGCAGCCGCGCATCGCTTTTGACGATGGCATTGACGAAGGCCGCACCGCATTCCATGCGTTGCGCGAAGGCTTCGCCGCGTACCGGATCGCGCGTCCACACACTGCCGCCCAGGCCGAAGCGAGTGTCGTTGGCCACGCGCAGTGCCTCGCTCTCATCAGCGACCCGGATCACCGCAGCCACCGGACCGAACAGTTCCTCGTCGTAGGCCGGCATGCCCGGGCCGACCTGGTCGAGCACCGTGGCCGGATAGCCGGCATGGGTGCCGGCAATCGGCTCGCCGCCTATCAGCACCCGCGCACCCTTGGCCACGCTGGCCTGTACCTGCTTGTGCAGTTCATCGCGCAGATCGGCACGGGCCATCGGCGCCAGCGTGGTGCCCCGCTCATCGGGGTCGCCGTACTGGCGCTCGGCCGCAGCTTCAACGAAGCGACGGGTGAATTCATCGGCTACCGCCTCGACCACGATGAACCGCTTGGCCGCGATGCAGGTCTGCCCGCTGTTGTCGAAGCGCGACTTCACCGCTGCCGCAACCGTCTTGTCGAGGTCGGCATCGTCGAGCACCACGAAGGCATCGCTGCCACCCAGCTCCATCACCGACTTCTTCAATTGGCTGCCGGCGTTGGAGGCGATCGAGCGCCCTGCCCGCTCGCTGCCGGTCAGCGTCACCGCCTTCACCCGTGCGTCGCGCAGCACGTCGGCGGCCTGGTCGTTGTCGATGTGCAGCACGTCGAACACGCCGTCCGGCAGGCCGCCATCACGGCACACCGCCAGGATCAGGTCGGCACACTGCGGCACGTTGCTGGCGTGCTTGAGCAGGGCCACGTTGCCGGCCATGAACGCCGGTGCGAGGAAGCGGAACACCTGCCAGATCGGGAAATTCCACGGCATCACCGCGAATACACAGCCGATCGGCTCGTAGCGCACGTAGCTGCGCTGGGCTTCGGTGTCGATCAACTGCGGCTTGAGGTAGTCGGCCGCGTGGTCGGCGTAGTACTCGCAGGCGGCAGCGCACTTGTCGACCTCGGCCAGCGCTTCGGCCTTGAGCTTGCCCATCTCGTGGGTCATCGCCTGCTGCAGGTCGTCGCGGCGCGTGCGCAGCTGCGCCGCGATCTGGCGCAGGATCACGCTGCGTTCCTGCAGCGAACGCTCGGCCCAGCCAGGGAACGCATCGGCGGCGGCCTGCAGGCGCTGCTCGATGTCGGCAGCGCCCATCAGTTCATGGCGGTAGGTCACCTGGCCGGTGGCCGGGTCGACGATCTCGACGGTCATGGGGGATCTCCATCTGGAAGACCCCCATTGTGCGCCGCCGGCCGTGAGCCGGGTGTTGCCGGCACAGTGGACGGATCGTGTACTCAGCCGTTGTCCTGCCGCGCCAGCTGCAGGTCGCGCTGGCGCCGCTTCTCGGCGCGGGCATTGATGTACCAGCCGATCACCGCGGCGATCGATACCGCCGACACCAGCAGCGTGGCCAGTGCATTGATCTTCGGGCTGATGCCCATGCGCACCGACGCGAACACCTTCATCGGCAGCGTGGTCGAGCCCGGCGTGGCGACGAAGCTGGCCACCACCACGTCATCCAGCGACAGGGTGAACGCCAGCAGCCAGCCCGCCACCAGCGCCGGCGCGATGATCGGCAGGGTGATGCGGGTGAACACGGTCAGCCGGCTGGCCCCGAGGTCCATCGCGGCTTCTTCCAGCGACAGGTCCATTTCCTGCAGGCGCGAAGACACCACCACGGTGACGAAGCACAGGGTGAAGGTGACGTGCGCGATCCAGATGGTGGCCAGGCCGCGCGCCGGGAAGCCCGGAATCGCGCCCATCGAGGCCAGCAGTGCCATCAGCGAGAAGCCCAGGATCACATCCGGCATCACCAGCGGCGCGGTGACCAGCGCACCGAACAGCGGCTTGCCACGGAAGCGCTTGAAGCGGGTCATCACCATCGCCGCCAGCGTGCCCAGCACGGTGGCGGTACAGGCGGTCCAGAACGCCACCACCAGGCTGGTCCACATCGCATCCATCAGCGCGCGGTCGGCGAACAGGTCGCTGTAGGCGCGGGTGGAGAACCCGGCCCAGACCATCGCCAGCCGCGAGCTGTTGAACGAGTAGAACATCAACAACAGGATCGGCAGGTACAGGAAGGCGAAGCCGAGCAGCAGCACGCCCAGCCCCAGGCCCTTGGCGGTACGCGGGCTCATGCCTGCTTCCCTTCCAGCAGGCGCTGCTGGGAACGGTTGAACAGCAGGATCGGCACCAGCAGCAACAGGATCATCGCCACCGCCATCGCCGAAGCGCCCGGCCAGTTGCGATTGTTGAAGAACTCGTTCCACAACTGGCGGCCGACCATCAGCGTCTCCGAACCACCGAGCATTTCCGGGATCACGAATTCACCCACGGCCGGGATCATCACCAGCATGCAGCCGGCAATGATGCCGGCCTTCGACAGCGGCAACGTGATGCGGAGGAAGGCCTGCCATGGCTTGGCACCCAGGTCGTAGGCCGCTTCCAGCAGGCGGTGGTCATGCTTGACCAGGTTGGCGTACAGCGGCAGCACCATGAACGGCAGGTAGCAGTAGACGATGCCGATGTAGGCGGCGGTCGGCGTATCGATCAGCTGCAGTTTCGGCAGCCCCATCGACGTCATCAGCGTCTGCAGGCCAGTGAACTGCAGGAACTGGTCAAGCAGGCCATTGCGGTCCAGGATTGCCTTCCACGCATACACGCGGATCAGGAACGAGGTCCACGACGGCAGCACCACCAGCATCATCGCCACGTTGCGTGCGGCCGGCGACAGGCGCGCGATGGCATAGGCCATCGGATAGCCGATCAGCAGGGTGAAGAAGGTGGAGATCGCCGCGATCTTGATCGAGCTCAGGAACGCCTGCGCATAGATCGAATCGCGGAACAGCGCCAGGTAATTCTCCAGGTTCAGCTTCAGCGAGAACCCGCCGTCCACGTACTGCAGCAGCCAGGTATACGGCGGCGAGCCGACCCGGCTGAGCGAGAAACTGATCATCAGCACGATCAGGAACGGCACTGCGAAGAACAGCAGCAGCCACAGGTACGGAATGCCGATCACCGTGGCACGCAGCCCCGGCAGCCAGCGCTTCAGGCCGGCGACGCTCATGAGGTGAGCACCACGCCGTCGTTGTCGCGCCAGTGCACCCACACCTCGTCGCCCCAGGTGAAGCCATCACTGGCCCAGCGCTGCGAGTTGGCGAAGTTGGCCAGCACCTTGGCGCCGCTGGGCAGGCGCACGTGATAGACCGAGTGGCTGCCGAAGTAGGCGATGTCCTCGATCACGCCCTGCGCCTTGTTGGTGTGCCCTTCCGGCTCGTCCTTGCCGATCATCACCTTCTCCGGGCGCAGCGCGAACGCGACCGGCTGCCCTTCATAGCAGGTGATGCCATGGGCAATGTAGATCGGCGCCGGGAACAGCGGCGAGCGCACGGTCACGTACTCGGGCAGGTCCTCGTCGATCACCCCGTCAAACAGGTTGACCGAACCGATGAACTCGGCGACGAAGCGGTTGGCCGGCTGCTCGTAGACCTCGTCCGGCTTGCCGACCTGCTGGATCCAGCCGGCATCCATCACCGCGATGCGGGTGGCCATGGTCATCGCTTCTTCCTGGTCGTGGGTGACCATCACGCAGGTCACGCCCGACGATTCGATGATGCTGACCAGTTCCAGCTGCATCTGCGAGCGCAGCTTCTTGTCCAGCGCGCCCATCGGCTCGTCCAGCAGCAGCAGCTTCGGCCCCTTGGCCAGCGACCGCGCCAGCGCCACGCGCTGCTGCTGGCCACCGGACAGCTGGTGCGGCTTGCGCTTGCCCAGGTGGCCCATCTGCACCAGGTCGAGCATCTCGCCGACGCGCTTGCTGATCGCGTCCTTGCCCAGGCCATCCTGCTTCAGGCCGAAGGCGATGTTCTGCTCGACCGTCATGTGCGGGAACAGGGCATAGGACTGGAACATCATGTTGACCGGCCGCTGGTACGGCGGCAGCGCGTCCAGGCGCTGGCCATCGACGGTGATGCTGCCCTTGGTGGGCGTCTCGAAGCCGCCCAGGCAGCGCAGCAGGGTCGATTTACCACTGCCGGAGCCACCGAGCAGGGCAAAGATCTCGCCCTTGCGCACGTCCAGGTTGACGTCGTCGACGGCGACGAATCCGTCGAATTCCTTGCGCAGATCACGAATGGAGAGATAGCCGGGCGCACCGGTCGTGTCGACGACGGCGGCTACCGGCTGGGCTTCAACGGGCATGGGGGCTCCGGGAGCGGGCGGTGGACAGCGGCGGCCATTCTAACGGCCGGGGGCCGAAGGGGATATGACGGCAGTGGGTGGAAGCGGCCGCTGGCGCGCCCAGGCCTCCCGAGGTGTGTCGGTTTTCCCCCGCCATGGTGGCCTCTGCGCCGGAAGGCCCGAGCTCTCCTCGACGCCCGGACGGCCGTCCCGGCCAGACACCACGGGCGGCGGCCCGATCTGCAACATTTTTCAGAGCGGGATCCATTGAAAGCCCGGGACATTCCCCGCGCAATGCCCCGGATCTAGGCCTTGCATGGACCGACCCTGGTGATTTCCCCGGACAGCCCCTCCCCTTTCCCGCCCCGCCTGCCAGGCTGCCTGCCTGCACGGCTGCCGCTGGTCATCATCGGCGCCGGCCAGGCCGGGTTGTCGCTCAGCGCGCTCCTGCAGGAGGCCGGCGTCGAGCATCGCGTGCTGGAGGCCGAAACCGTGGGTGCCAGCTGGCGGCGACGCTGGGATTCGTTCCAGACCAACACCGCCAACGCGACCATGGCCCTGCATGGCCATGCCTATGCCGGGGATGACCCGGAAGGGTTCATGGGGGCCCCGGAAGTGATCCGACGGCTGCGCGACTATGCCGACGAGCGCGCGTTGCCGATCAGCGAGGGGTGCGTGGTCCATCGGGTCGGGCCGGAGTCCGGTGGCTATGCCATCGACAGCAGCCGGGGGCTGATCCATGCCCAGGCGGTGGTGGTTGCCACCGGTGAATACCGCCGGGCGCGGTTGCCCCGGGCCCCGTTCGCGCCCGCACCAGGCCTCACCGTGCTGCACTCCAGCGACTACCGCGGTCCCGGCCAGCTACCCGAGGGCGCGGTGCTGGTCATCGGCGGCGGCCAGTCCGGCGCGCAGATCGCCCAGGACCTGCGCGACAGCGGTCGCAGCGTGTACTGGTCACTGGCCCAGCGTCACTCGCACACCCGCCGGCTGCGCGGCAAGGACTCGATGACCTGGTGGGACATGGCCGGGCGCATCCACCAGCATGTGAGTGAAGCGGCCGCCGTACTGGCCGGAGAACCGGATGCGCTGCGCAGGGCCCGCACTGCGGAGTTTCCGCTGATCTCGGGCAAGGGAAGCAGCGGCCGGGGCAGCTCGATCAGCCTGCTGGCGATGCACCGCGCAGGTATCAGGTTGCTGGGCCGGTTGCAGGAATTCAGTGGAAACACCGCCCGCTTTGCCGATGTCCGCCCGCAGCTCCGCACCGCGATCAAGGCCACTCGGGCCGAGTATGCCTATCTCGATTCGCTGGCCAGCGCGTACTACGCCACGCGGCCCGAACCGCGCACCGACGATGCCCGCTACATTCCCGAAGAGGTCTACTTGCACTGGGAGCCGGACCCGTCCCCGTGCGAGCTGGATCTGCCGTCCGCAGACATCCGCTCGGTGGTGCTGGCCACCGGTTTCGTCGCCGAGTGGCCCTGGCTCGATGTACAGGGCGCGCTGGATGCCCACGGCTATCCGCTGGGCGAGTTTGGCGTTTCCCCGCAACCGGGCTTGTTCTTCATCGGCATGCACAACCTGCAGCGGATGAGTTCGTCGTTCCTGTGCAACGGCGGCCGCGATGCACGCGACCTGCTGCCGGCCATCCTGAGGCACCTTGGCGAGGGCGGCGGTACCGATTCCGGCACGGTGAAGCAAGGCGGCCGCCGGGCAACGCCCGGCGGCGCCAGACCCGCTTAACGGCCGGTCTTCACCTCGGTCCACAGCCGGGTGTAGAGCTTGTCGGTCTCCGGCGTGTTGATCGAGTAGGTGAACATCTTCTCGGCCACGTCAGCCGGCGGATAGATCGTCGGGTCGGTGCGGATCGCCTCGTCCACCAGCGGTGTCGCGGCCGGGATCGGGTTGGCGTAGTGGATGAAGTTGGTGTTGGCCGCGGCGACCTTCGGTTCCAGCAGATAGTTGATGAACCTGTAAGCCGCTTCCGGGTGCTTGGCGTCCTTCGGGATCGCCAGCATGTCAAACCACTGCGGCGCACCTTCCTTCGGGATCGAATAAGCCACGTGCACGCCATTGCTGGCTTCCTCGGCGCGGTCGCGGGCCTGGATGATGTCACCCGACCAGCCGACCACCAGGCAGGTGCCGCCATTGGCCAGCGAACCGACGTACTGCGAGGAGTGGAAATTCTGCACGTACGGGCGGATCGACTTCAGCAGGTCGGCCGCCTTCTGCAGTTCGGCCGGGTCGCCGCTGTGCGGATCCAGGCCCAGGTAATGCAGCGCGATCGGGATCATGTCGGCCGGCGTGTCCAGGATGGTCACGCCGCAGTCCTTCATCTTGCTGATGTTCTCCGGCTTGAACACCAGGTCCCAGCTGTTGGCGATATCGGTGCTGCCGCCGAAGCGCTGCTTCAGCATGTCCACGTTGTAGCCGATGCCGGTGGTGCCGATCATGTACGGCACGCCGTACTGGTTGCCCGGATCCTGGGTGGCGATGCGCTTCATCACCGCCGGATCGAGGTTGGCCAGGTTCGGGATCTTGCTCTTGTCCAGCGGCAGGAACACGCCGGCCTGGATCTGGCGGCCGAAGAAGTTCAGGGTCGGCACCACCACGTCGTAGCCGCTGTTGCCGGCCAGCAGCTTGGTCTCGACCATCTCATCGCTGTCGAACACATCGTAGGTCACCTTGATGCCGCTCTCCTTCTCGAAGGTCGGAATGGTGTCCTCGGCGATGTAATCGCTGTAGTTGTAGACGTTCAGGACCTGGCTGTCCTGCGCGCCGCCGTTGCCACCGCCACAGGCGGCAAGCATGGCGGAGGCCAGGCCGAGCGTGAGGATACGCAGCTTCATCGGGTGCTCCAGAATGCGGGAAGGGGGGCCGGCGGGGCCGGCGACGGGTGCCAGCCTACCCCCCGGCGGCGGATTTTTCTATTCCAGATGCTCAGACGTTCAGCAGCAGGAACTCGCGCTCCCACGAGCTGATGACGCGGAAAAAGGTCTCGTATTCCTTGCGCTTGACCGAGATGTAGGCGCGGCAGAAACGCTCGCCCAGCAGGGCCTGGAGCTCGCTGCACTGCTCCAGCCCGTCCAGCGCCTCGCCCAGCGAGCGCGGCAGGTTGTAGCCCAGTTCCTTCGCGCTGCCGGTCACCGGCGCGTCCGGCGCCAGCCGCTCGCGGATGCCGAGCAGGCCGCAGGCCAGGGTCGCGGCCATCGCCAGGTAGGGGTTGGCGTCGGAACCAGCGAACCGGCTCTCCACGCGCATGTTTTCCGGTGTATCCAGCGGCACGCGCAGGCCGCAGGTACGGTTGTCGAAACCCCAGTGCACGTTGCTCGGCGAGACCTCGCCGAACACCAGGCGCCGGTAGGAATTCACGTTCGGCGCGAAGAACGCCATCGCCTGCGGCGCGTACTTCTGCAGACCGCCCAGGTAGTGGCCGAACACCGGGCTGAACTCACCCTCAGCATCGGTCTCGCCAGCGAACACATTGCTGCCATCGCTCACCCGCACCAGGCTCTGGTGGATGTGCATGGCACTACCGGGCTCGTTCTCCATGGGCTTGGCCAGGAACGTGGCGTACACCCCGTGGCGCATCGCCGCCTCGCGCATGGTGCGCTTGAACAGGAACACCTGGTCGGCCAGGTCCATCGCATCGGCATGGGTGAAGTTCACCTCCAGCTGTGCTGCGCCGGATTCGTGGATCAGCGTGTCCACGTCCAGCTTCATCGCATCGGCGTAGTCGTACATCAGGTCGAGGATCGGGTCGAACTCGTTGACCGCGTCGATCGAGTACGACTGCCGCGCGGTCTCCGGGCGCCCCGAGCGACCGGCCGGTGGCAGCAGCGGGAAGTCCGGGTCGGTGTTCTTCTGCACCAGGAAGAACTCCAGCTCCGGCGCCACCACCGGGCGCAGGCCCAGTTCCGCATAAGCCGCCAGTACGCGGCGCAGCACGTTGCGCGGCGCAAGCTCGTGCGGTTCGCCGCTCTTGGTGTAGCAATCGTGGATGACCTGCGCGGTGGCATCGGCTGCCCACGGCACCATGCGCACCGTATCCGGATCGGGCCGCAGCATCATGTCCGAGTCCGACGGCGAGGTCAGGTCGTAGTAATCGTCAGGGAACTCGCCGGTGACGGTGGTGGCGAAGATGCCTTCCGGCAGGCGCGTGCCGTAGTCGTGCGAGAACTTGTCGGCAGGAATGATCTTGCCGCGGGCGTTGCCGGTGATGTCCGGCACCAGGCATTCCACCTCGGTGATGCGCCGCTCCTTCAGCCAGCGCAGCAGGCTGCTTTCCTGCGGTGCGGGAGGCGTGGCCGTCTTGCGCGGGCGCGTTCGGGAACTCATCGGGAATCCAGTCGGTTCTGTTGGTGCTGCCGGCAAGCTTGGCCGAACGCACGGAAAATAGCGTGATAGAACGGCGTCTGCGTGACACGCCACTCCGGATGCCACTGTACGCCGAGCACAAATCCATGGTGCAGGCTGCGCGCTGCCTCGACCAGTCCGTCATCGGCCATGGCCTCGGCCTGCAGGCCCTGCGCGAGGCGGGCGATGCCCTGTCCGTGCACCGAATTGACCTGCGCGCGGCCACTGCCGTGCCACTGCGCCAGCCAGCCATCGGTGGCCAGGGTCACCGCATGGGCCGGCCCATACTGCACTTCCACCAGCGCCTGCGGGTCTTCGCGATGGTCGGCCAGGCCGGGCACCGCATGCACCTGCGGATGCAGGCTGCCACCCAGCGCGACGTTCAATTCCTGGAAACCGCGACAGATCGCCAGCACCGGCAGGTCCAGCGCCAGCGCTTCGTGCAGCAACGCAAAGGCATTGGCATCCCGGGCCGGATCATGCGGATTGCCTGGCCAACTGCGGCCACCCTCGTAGTGCTGCGGTTCGATATTGCTGACCGCGCCGGTCAACAGCAGGCCATCGAGCCCAAGCAGCCAGTCGCTGGCCGGCAACGGTGGCTGCAGGCTCGGCAACACTACCGGGGTCACCTCGGCCGCCTCGGCCAGCGCGCGCACGTACTTCTCGCCGGCCACCGCGAAACGGTGGTGGCCGAGCACGGTGCTGTCGGTGGGCAGGCCCACCCAGGGCAGGCGGCGCATGGGGACACTCCTTGGCGTGCCGACACGTTACCCGTCGCCTGGCAACGGCGGCAAGTCGCTGCCGTCACACCGCAGCTGCCGCGCATCGGCGAAACTACCGGGGTGAACGCTGATCGACCTGCCCTGCTCCGCCCTCCCGCACTGCACCCGCGAGGCCTGCAGTGAGCGCCGCGTTTCCGCCCAGCTGGTATGCCTCCAGCCTGCCCGAACCGCCCGCACTGCCCTCGTTGCAGGGGCAGGTGCAGGCCGACGTTGCGGTGCTGGGCGCCGGCTATACCGGCCTGACTGCCGCACTGGAACTGGCCGCGCGTGGCCAGCGCGTGGTGGTGCTGGACGCACAGCGGGTCGGCTGGGGCGCGTCCGGCCGCAATGGTGGCCAGGCGCTGGCCGGCTATGGCTGCGAGGTGGACGAACTGGAGCGTCAGCTCGGCCGTGACGATGCGCGCCACCTGTTCGACTGGTCGCGCGAAGCGGTACAGGCGATGCGCAGGCGCATCGATCGCCATGGTATCGACTGCCATTGGGTGGAGGGCCACGCCAGCGTCGCCATCCGCGAACGCCACGAGCGCGACCTGCACGCCAACTGCGAGCACCTTCAGCGCCACTACGACTACCCGATGCAGTGGTGGGACCGTGATGCCCTGCGCGCGCAGCTGGACAGCCCGCGCTACCGCGCCGCGATGTTCGATCCGCACAGCGCGCACTTGCACCCGCTGGCCTATGCGCGTGGCCTGGCCGATGCGGCGCGCGCGGCCGGCGTGGTGATCCACGAGAACTCCGCAGTGACCCGCGTGCAGCGCGGACCGCAGCCCACCCTGCATACCGCGCGGGGCAGCGTGCGCGCTGCGCACCTGGTGGTTGCCGGCAATGCCTGGCTGCAGGGCCTGCTGCCCGAGCTGGAACGCCGGATCATGCCGGTCGGCACCTATATCGGCGCCAGCGCGCCGCTCGGTGCCGAGCGCGCCCGCGCCCTGATCGGCAACAACATGGCCGTGGCCGACACCGCGTGGGCACTGGACTATTTCCGCCTCAGCCACGATCACCGGCTGCTGTTCGGCGGTCGCGCCAGTTACTCGGCGTTGCCCCCACCCGGCCTGCACGGGGTGATGCAGCGGCGCATGCACCAGGTGTTTCCACAACTGGCCGACGTGCCGCTGGAGCAGGTCTGGGGCGGTTACGTGGACATCACCCGCAACCGCGCCCCGCATTGGGGCCGGCTGGACGGCAACCTGTACTTCGCGCAGGGGTTCTCCGGCCATGGGGTGGCCGCCGCCGGGCTGGCCGGCGAGGTCATCGCCGCCGCGATTGCCGGCCAGAGCGAGCGCCTGGACGTGTTCCAGCGCCTGCGGCATGCGCCTTTCCCCGGCGGCCGGCTGCTGCGCATGCCGCTGCTGGTGGCGGCGATGTCGTGGTACAAGCTGCGGGATGCATTGTGGTGAAGATTCCGCATCTCCTGGATTGAACGCTCTGACAGGCGCACCGCAGCGCTGATCGTGCTGCACACGTCACAGATTTTCACGCAACATCTGTGATGGATGGTTGGTCAACTCCCTAAATGCGCCGCTGTGCAATTGCATAATCGTTCGCAGACCGATAACGTCCTGAGAAACCGGGCCTCGCGGCGAATGGAAGCTGACAGGGGACACGTAGGAGAGGGGGACGTGCGATTGGACTGGTGGAAAGAAGGATTGTTGCTGAAGGTGCGCATTCGTCCGGCTGGCCTGATGCTTGCCTTGCTTTATGCAGTTGCCTATTGGGCAACCCGACAGCTGTCGCTGGATCAGTTCTATTTGCCAGCCGGCATCCGGGTGGCGGCCGTACTGTTGTGCCCGCCGCGCCTGTGGCCGTATCTGCTGCTGGGCGAATATGCGTACTTTGCACAGTCCCGCGTGCCAATGATCGAGAAGTACGGCCTGACATGGGTCATTGTTGCCTCCGCGTTCCTCATGCCCGCAGTGATGTTGATTGTGAAGCTGCAACGGCGACTGATGGCGGAGTCGCAGACGATCGGCCTTTTGTTGATTGCCGCCGCTTCCAGCGTCGTAGTTACGCTGCTGAACCTCAGCTTTTCCCATCTGCTCTGGCCAACACCCCCTTCCACGCCCTTCCTGACCAGTGCGGCGCGTTACAGCGTGGGCGACTTCATCGGCATTCTGACGGTGGCACCCATCGCCATGCTGTGGGCGCGACAGGACCTGGGGCAGGAGTGGAACGCTGGACGAAAGACCCCGATGCTGGCGGCACTTTCATCGATGCTCCTGATCGGGATAGCAGCAACTCAACTGCCCGCAGACTGGGTTGCGCTGAAGGCAACGCTCCTGCTGCTGCTGGCACTCCCCGCGGCCGCACTTACCTGCCTGTATGGCTGGAAGGGTGCCGCCCTTGCAGTACCGGTGCTCAACATGGTCATCGGCCTGACCACGCCCAACACCCATCCCACCGCATTCGATCCCGCGGCCTTCATCACCCAGCAGATCATGGCGATCAGCGGCATCGTATTGCTGTTGCTCGGATCACGCATCACCCACTTCTACCATCGTTACAGGCTGCGCGAGATGGGGGAAAGGGACGCCATCCATCTTGCGAGGAGCTCGCAATTGGCCAGCGAGATGGAGCTGCGTGAGCGTGCCCTGCACCTTCGCAAGCTCGGCGACGGCATTGATACCTCACTGGTGGAGCTGGCCGACTGGCTCAAGGCCCAGGGACATCACGCAGTGGCCAGCAGCCTTCTGCATACTTCGAATGTACATTCGCGGCTCCTTCGCGAACAGACAAGCATGGTCTATCCCTCGGGCCTGGAGCATCTTGGGCTTTACGTGGCTTTGCAGGCTGGTGGCATCCGTGAGTCGTGGACGCTGACGGAGCGCGTTCTCCGCCCTGATCTGAAAGGCGACCCCTGCAACCTGAGCGTGGAACTGCAGTTGGCCGCTTACCGGACACTGATTGATGCAGTCTCCATTCTTCTCAAGCATGAAGGTGGACAGATTCGCATTCGTGCAAGATGCGGCGGAATGGGCTCCAGGCGCGGAATCCTCATGATCGTGTCGCTGCTGGAGTCGCGTCGGCGCCTTTCCCAGCAGACAACCATGGCAGCGTTCGAGCGGCTGACCGGGCGAACCCTGCCCTATGACGGGACCGTTGACTGCTATCGCAACCGGGTCAGGATCCTGTTCCTCGACCGTGAAACAAAACTTGAGACACAGCCCAGTGCTCCATCACGGTACAGCTGCCCTGCACCCTCTGCGCTGCAGTAGCGCATTTCACAGTCAAGCGATCGGATCGAACCAACGCAGCGGTATCGCATGAACGTCCCGCTCATCCCGCTGGCCAAAGGCGTCATGGGCACCCGGCGAACATCCGGGTGCCCATGCAGTCTGACACTGGCGCTCTCCGATATCCCGGCAACAGGCGGTATCAGGGTGCCTCTACCGCCCACAAGACATCAGCTCCGCTTGCATATCTGACCAGCGTGAATGCGGGGGACCGATAGACAACCGTCCTGGTGGCTTTGGCGGGAACAGGCAGGCGCTGCTCAGGCAACGACACCTTCGCAGATGGGTCACCTGCCGGCAGTACCCAGAACGTGCCCGCAGCATTGCCGATCACGATGTGCACGTGGCCCGCGAGATCGTTTACCTGGAAATAATCCATGCCATCGCGCTCGAACCCATAGACCAACCAGCCGGGATCCACGCTCAGGTCCTGTGCCTGCGGAATCGACTGGCCGAGTCCTTGGCCGGCCATCTTGATTCCATGGTCGTCACTTGGGGCAAAAGCAAGAACGGATACCGGCACCAACATCAACGCACCAGCAAATGCATGAATTCGGAAATTTCCCACACTAACCTCCAGGTTGGATGCAATACGGATCAAGCAGGATGCTACCCCCAATCGCATCAGCATATACCGGGCGGACTCCGTAAAGCCCATGGGACATAATCGACTGGATCGATGCAAACCCATGCCACGCCGATGCTGCGTCCGAAATCGCCAATACCCGTAGCGAAACCCGCCCACGGTGCGGGTCAGCTGCATCTGCGACAAATGACCTGGACAGGCGCGTGTAACAGCAGGACATTGTCGATTGCGCGATAGTGAACACAGTGGACAGCATCAACTGCCGAATGTAGCGGGTGCAACGGCTGCAACGTGATCGAACCGAGGACGCGCTGATTGTGGATGATTCACCGTCCGCTGGTGGCTATGCCGACGCACTGCTGACCGTGTAGGGCCACGAAGCGCAGGAAGCCGGCAATTGCAGCGCAAAGGGAGGCCAGACACCTCGATTGCGCCCTTCTCCGACTGTCGATAATGTCTACGGACGTGGCCAGTCATCATTGGCCGGGAGGCAAGAGGCGGGGCTTGGACCGATTCAAAGAAGCAATTGAACTGAGCTTCCGGATCCGACCCGTCGGAATCGCACTCGCGGCCGTCTACGCTTTGAGCTGCCTTGTCTCGCGTCAGTTCTCGCTGGATCAGTTCTTCCTGCCAGCGGGCATCCGGGCAGCGGCACTCCTGATCGTCCCGACCCGCCTGTGGCCCTACCTGCTGCTTGGCGAGTACGCCTACTTCGCAACCCTGCGCATCCCCATGATCGACAGCTACGGCCTGGCCTGGGTCATCCTCGCCTCGACGCTGCTGATGCCGATGGCGATGCTGGTGGTCCACCTGCACCGCATGAGAATGCCATCGGAGTCCGCCGCCGGCCTCTGGCTGCTGTCGCTGACCTTCTGCACGGCGTTGTTCGTCCCGGTTCTCAATATGGGCATTTCATTCGCCCTGTGGTCGAACCCGCCGCCGAGCAACCTGCTTAGCGCAGTTGATCGCACGATCTTTGGCCACTTCGCCGCCATCATTACCCTCGTGCCACTGGCATTCCTCTGGTCGCGACGAGAGGCGGCCCCCAATTGGACGCGCCGCTTTGCTGCACCTACGGTCACGGCCATCCTAGTGATGCTGGTCCTGGCCCTGTGCATGCAGCTTACGGCCATCAGTGCCCACACCACACGCACCCACCTGGTGCTGCTGTCCTCCCTACCGGCGATCGCCCTGACCTTCATGCATGGGTGGCGTGGCGCTGCCATCGCGATTCCGCTGTTGAACCTTCCACTCCATTTCGCCACTCCCAGCACCGGCCTACCGTCCTCGTTCGACCTGGGCACCTTCGCCACCCAGCAGAACATGGCCGTGATGAGTGTCGCACTGCTCGCCCTGGGATCCAGCATCAGCTATCACCACGAACGTGCACGGTCCCGTGGACTGGCTGAGGAAACCACATTGCGCTTGGCACGTAGTTCGCATCAGATCCGTGAGCGTGAACTTCGCGCGCGCGCCTCCCATCTCAGGCAACTCGGCGAAGGCATGGACAGCTCGCTCGGCGAGATGGTCAGCTGGCTGAAGGCGCAGGGGCATCATGCGGTGGCCAACAGCCTGCAGCACGCCTCATCCGTGCACTCGCGGCTGTTCCGTGAACAGGCCAGTCTGGTCTACCCCACGGGGCTGGAGCAGGTTGGGCTGTATATCGCGCTGCGCGTTGGCGGCGCATGCGAGAACTGGGACAACTCCCATCGCGTGATACCGCCCCGGCTGGAGGGGAACCCCTGCATGCTGACTGTTGACCTGCAGCTCGCCATCTATCGCTCGCTGATCGAGGCGGTGTCGCTGCTGCTGGAGCTGGAGTCGGGACAGGTCAGCGTGCGCGCCCGGAGCGGCCAGGCTGGCGACCGCCGCGGCATTGTGGTGGTCGTGGGCCTGCTTGACCGCAGCTGCACGCTGTCGAGTGGGACCGTTCAGCAGGCCACGGAGCGTCTGGCCGGCCGGATAATGGCCTACGGCGGTACGGTGCATTGCCGTGGCAACCGGCTCCGGTTCGTCCTCCACGAATCCATTGCGGGCACAGCGGCGTCATTCACATCGCCCGCCTGATCGCCGAACGACACGCAGGGCATACTGCCCCGCTAAAGTTACACCCGAAACCGCCGCTATCCGTGCCGAGCCCCTCCCTCGTGAGCCACCGCATCATGCCCGTGCTGCCGCAGGCCGCCGTCGATGGCGACCTGGCCGATCCGCTGCCGCAGCGGATCCTGCTGGTCGAAAACTCCCGTGCGTTCACCGGCATGCTGCGCGAAGCCATCGAGCAGCGCCTGGAACTGCCGGTAGTGATCGCCTCCACCCTGGCCGAGGCCGACCGGCTGCTCAGCGAAGGCGGGGGCTGGTTCCTGGTGCTGACCGGACTGGTGCTGGCCGACGGCGACCGCGATGCGGTGGTCGAGTTCTTCCTCAAGCGCGACCTGCCGACGGTGGTGGTCAGCGGCGTTTACGACGAGGACCTGCGCAAGCGCGTACTACAGCAGCAGATCATCGACTACGTGCTGAAGAACACCCCGGGCAGCATCGACTACCTGGTGTGGCTGGTGCAGCGGCTGGAACGCAACCGACGCATCGCCGCGCTGGTGGTGGACGATTCGCCGTCCGCGCGTGGCTATGCCGCCGCCCTGCTGCGCATGTATGGGCATGAGGTGCACGAAGCCGCCGACGGCAACGAGGGCCTGGCTGCAATCGAGGCGCATCCGGCGATCCGCCTGGCGGTGGTCGACCAGGAAATGCCCGGCATGCAGGGGGTGGAATTCACCCGTCGTCTGCGCACCCTGCGCTCGCGCGACAAGGTGGCGGTGATCGGCATCTCCGGCAATACCGACGCCTCATTGATCCCGCGCTTCCTGAAGAACGGCGCCAACGATTTCCTGCGCAAGCCGTTCTCGCGCGAGGAGTTCTTCTGCCGCGTCTCGCAGAACGTGGACCAGCTGGAACTGATCGGCACCCTGCAGGATCTGGCCACCCGCGACTTCCTCACCGGCCTGCCCAACCGACGCTTCTTCCTGGAGCAGAGCCAGCGTCAGCTGCCGCAGCTGCAGCTGCACGGCCAATGCGTGGCGGTGGCGATGATCGACATCGACCACTTCAAGCACATCAACGACACCCATGGCCACGAAGCGGGCGACGACGCGCTGCGCGCGGTGGCCGGCGCGGTGACCGCGCATGCACGCAGCCACGACCTGATCGCGCGCTTCGGCGGCGAGGAGTTCTGCCTGCTGGTGCCAGACATGGAACAGGACGAGGCGCTGCTGTACTTCGAGGAGCTGCGCCAGCGCATCGCCGCACTGGAGGTGGACATCGGCACCGCTACCCTGCGCATGACGGTCAGCATCGGCCTGTGCTGCCTGCGCCCGCAGCGCGATGCGCTGCACCGGCTGATCTCCGAGGCCGACCGCCAGCTGTACCTGGCCAAGGCCGGTGGCCGCAATCGGGTCAGCTGCACCACGGTGGCCAGCCCGCTGCGTCCACGCGAGCCTGCGCTGACCTGACCGGCTCGCTTTGATCCAGATCAACGCCGTTCCCGCACGACAGCTCTACAGTCGGCCCCGACATACGCATGAAGGGGAGCCGGGGATGGCACTACTGGTCTGGCAGGACGATCTGAACATCGGCATCGATGTGATCGACCAACAACACCGCCGCATCATCGAGATGCTCAACCACCTGCACGTGGCCCAGTCCAGCCTGCAGCGCGCGGCAGTGGGTGAAGTGATCGACGAGGTGGTCGACTACACCATGTCGCACTTCGCGTTCGAGGAAGAGCTGATGGAGGAAGCGGGCTACCCGTTCTGTGCCGCGCACAAGCGCGTGCATGAGATCTTCATCAAGCGTGTGGCCGAGTACCGGCTGCGCTTCCAGGCCGGCGAGGACATCAGCGATGAACTGCGCACGATGCTCTCGCGCTGGTTGTTCAACCACATCCGCGGCGATGACCAGGCCTACGCCGAACAGGTCAAGGCACACCTGAACCAGTTCACCCGCGAGCACCAGGGCGGTGGCTGGCTGGGACGCACGCTCAAGCGCTTCTTTGGCTGAACCGCAGCGCGCGCCGGTGCAGTGCCACCAGCGCGCACAGCGTCGCTGCCGCAGTCAGGCACAGGTAGTAGCCAACCGCGACCAGACCGAAGCGTTCGGCCAGCCAGGTGGCCAGGTACGGCGCCGGTGCCGCACCCAGAATGCCGGCCAGGTTGAATGACAGCGATGCGCCGGTATAGCGCACCTCCACCGGGTAGATCTCGGCCAGGAAGGTACCGCAGGGACCATAGGTCAGGCCCATCAGGAACAGGCCCAGGCACAGGAAGGCGGTGACCATCCACGGGCTGTGCGGCTGGAACAGCGGCGCGAACAGCACGCCGAAACCGATGATCAGCACGCTGGCCACGATCATCGTGCGGCGCGTCCCCCAGCGGTCGCCATAGCGCGCCGACAGCGGGATGCCCAGCGCGAAGAACAGCATGCCGGCCATCTGCATCAGCAGGAACTGCTCGCGGCTGTAACCCAGCACCGCCGTGCCATGGCCGAGGCTGAACACGGTCATCAGGTAGAACAGCACGAAGGTGGCGAACGCGCCCAGGGTACCCAGCAGCATCGGCACCGGGTGGTCGCGCAGCACCGTCCACATCGGCAGCCGCACCGGCGCCTTGCGCTCCAGCGCCTGCTTGAAGTCGGGGGTCTCGTGGATGTTCAACCGCACCCACAGGCCGAGGCCGACCAGCAGCGCGCTGGCCACGAACGGAATGCGCCAGCCCCACTGCAGGAAGTCGGCCTGGCTCAGGCAACGGCCGAGCACCAGGAAGATGCCGGCCGACAGCAGGAAGCCGAGCGGTGCACCCAGCTGCGGGAACATGCCGTACCAGGCACGCTTGCCCGGCGGTGCGTTCTCGGTGGCCAGCAGCACTGCCCCGCCCCACTCGCCGCCCAGACCCAGGCCCTGGCCGAAACGGCACAGCGCCAGAAGCGCCGGCGCCCACAGACCGATCTGTGCGTGCGTCGGCAGCAGGCCGATCAGCACCGTGGACAGCCCCATGGTCAGCAGCGCAGCCACCAGGGTGGCCTTGCGCCCGATGCGATCGCCGAAATGGCCGAACACTGCCGACCCAACCGGGCGTGCGATGAAGGCCACCGCGAAGGTTGCCAGCGACTGCAGCAGGGCTGCCTGTTCGCTGCTGTCCGGGAAGAACAGGTGCGGGAACACCAGCACCGCGGCCGTGGCGTAGATGTAGAAGTCGAAGAACTCGATCGTGGTACCGATCAGGCTGGCCAGCAGAACACGACGGGGGGAATTCACGGGCGGCGCGGCAGCGGTGATCGAGGACATCGGCAACACGGGAAATGGCAGATCGACCGATTCTGCCACGGGCTGGCGGCGGTACGGCACGATGGTTTCAGCCGACACCGATGCCGACGAGGGGGCAGGCGCCTCCTGTAACGTCGAGCCATGCTCGACGGTTCTTCGCGAGATGCAGCCGAGCATGGCTCGGCTCTACAGAAGAACGAACGGCAGTCGAGCATCGCTCGACTCTACAGAGAGCGAACAGCCGTCCAGCAATCGCGTCGTTACAGCTGCATCCAGGTGGCCTTGATCTCGCTGTACTTGTCGAACGCATGCAGCGATTTGTCGCGCCCGTTGCCGGACTGCTTGTAGCCCCCGAACGGAGCGGTCATGTCGCCGCCATCCCAGCCGTTCACCCAGATGCTGCCGGCACGCAGCTGGCGCGCGACGCGGTGGGCTCGCCCCAGGTCCCGTGTCCACAGGCCGGCGGCCAGGCCGTAGCGGCTGTCATTGGCCACGCGCACCGCTTCGGCCTCGTCTTCGAAACCAAGCACAGCCAGCACCGGCCCGAACACTTCCTCGCGCGCCAGTGCCTGCTCCGGGCGCACCTGGTCGAACACGGTGGGCTGGACGTAGCTGCCGCCGGCTTCCACTTCGGCGCGCCGCCCACCCAGCAGCAACCGGGCACCCTCGCCTTCGGCGCGCGCGATATCGTCCATCACCTTGTCCAGGTGCGCGGCATCCACCAGCGCGCCCATCGGCGCATCGGGGTCCAATGGATGGCGGGGGTGCATGTGCTGGCCATAAGCAACCACCTGATGCACGAAATCCTCGCGGATCGAACGCTGTACCAGGAGCCGCGAACCTGCGGTACAGACCTCGCCCTGGTTGAAGAAGATACCCTGTGCCACCGCCTTCGCGGCGGCGTCCAGATCAGGGGCGTCGGCAAACACCACATGCGGGCTCTTGCCGCCACACTCCAGCCAGACCCGCTTGAGGTTGGATCGCCCTGAACACTGCAGCAGCTTCGCGCCCGTGGCCGTGGAGCCGGTGAAGGCGAGCACGTCCACATCCATGTGCAGGGCCAACGGCTCACCGACGCGCGCACCGTGCCCCGGCAGCACGTTCAGCACGCCCTCTGGCAGGCCCGCTTCGGCGGCCAGCGCCGCCAGCCGCAACGCACTCAAGGGCGAGCGCTCGGACGGCTTGAGCACCACCGAGTTGCCCATGGCCAATGCAGGCGCGATCTTCCAGCAGGCCATCAGCAGCGGAAAGTTCCACGGAACGATCGCGGCCACGACCCCGGCGGCCTCGCGCGTGACCAGTCCCAGTTCGTGCGGGCCGGTCGGCGCGATCTCGCCGTACAGCTTGTCCACGGCCTCGGCGGTCCAGCGCAGGCAGCGCACCGCGCCTGGCAGGTCGATGCAGCGCGCATCACGCACCGGCTTGCCCATGTCCAGGGTTTCCAGCAGGGCCAGCTCGTCGGCATGCGTTTCGACCAATGCCGCCAGCGCCAACAGTACGCGCTTTCGCTGGGCCGGACTGGCCTGCGACCAGTGGCCGGCCTCGAAGCTGCGCCGCGCGGCCAGTACCGCGCGCTCCACGTCCTGTGCGTCGCAGTCGGCGACCGCCCCCAGTACGCGACCGTCGATCGGGCTGACGCAGTCGAAACGGGCGCCGCTGGCTGCATCGACATAGCGGCCATCGATGAAGGCCTGGCCTGGCATCGACAGCTGGAGGGCCAGTGCCTGCCAATGGCTGCGGTCGGGAACATCGGCCATGGGAAGCTCCAGCATTCAACGAGCCTTGGTTATACCGGGGTCACCGCGACTCCGCCGTGACGTGGCTGCGCTACATTCGTCGCATCGGACCCGACGGAGCTGGCATGAAGCGTCCCGGAAGCGACCTGCACGACCTGACCACACAGCGCCCCGAGTCACTGGACGCTTACTGGATGCCATTCACCGCCAACCGCCAGTACAAGGCGGCACCACGCATGCTGGTCCGCGCCGAAGGCATGCACTACGAAGACATCGATGGCCGACAGATCCTCGACGGCACCGCCGGCCTGTGGTGCTGCAACGCCGGCCACGCGCGACCGCACATCGTCGAGGCCATCGCCGGGCAGGCACGCACGCTCGACTACTCACCCGCTTTCCAGGTGGGCTCGCCGCCGGCATTCGCGCTGGCACAGCGGCTGGCCGCACTGGCTCCGGCCCCGCTCAACCATGTGTTCTTCACCAGCTCCGGCTCGGAGGCGGTGGATACCGCGATGAAGATCGTGCTGGCTTACCACCGCCAGCGTGGCGAGGGCCAGCGCACGCGCTTCATCAGCCGCGAGAAGGCCTATCACGGCGTCGGTTTCGGTGGCATGGCGCTGGGCGGTCTGCCCAACAACCGCAGGGCGTTCGGCCTGCAACTGGGGGGCGTGGACTATCTGCGCCACACCCTGGACCTGCAGCGCAACGCGTTCAGCAAGGGCCTGCCGCGCCAGGGCGCGGAGCTGGCCGACGATCTGGAACGGCTGATCGGGCTGCATGACGCCTCGACGATTGCCGCCGTCTTCGTCGAGCCCATCGCCGGCTCCGCCGGGGTGATCCTGCCCGCGCCCGGATACCTGCAGCGCCTGCGCGAACTGTGCGACCACCACGGCATCCTGCTGGTGTTCGATGAGGTCATCACCGGTTTCGGCCGGGTCGGCATGCCCTTCGCCGCGCAGCGCTTCGGGGTCACACCGGACCTGCTGACCTTCGCCAAGGCGGTCAGCAACGGCGCGGTGCCACTGGGCGGCGTGCTGGCCAGCGACGCCGTGCATGCCACGCTGATGCAGGCCCCGCCGCAGGCCATCGAGCTGTTCCACGGCTATACCTACTCGGGTCACCCGCTGGCCTGCGCCGCAGCGCTGGCAACACTGGACGTCTACGCCGAGGAGCGCCTGTTCGAGCGCGCCATCGAACTGGGCGAGTACTGGCAGGAACGGCTGCACGCGCTGCAGGGCCTGCCCAACGTGATCGACATCCGCAACTTCGGGCTGGTCGGCGCGGTCGAGCTGGCACCGCGCCGCGATGCCCCTGGCAGCCGCGGCTACGAGGTGTTCCGGCGCTGCTTCCACGATGGCCGGCTGCTGGTGCGCTGCACCGGTGACATCATCGCGCTGTCGCCGCCGCTGATCGTGGACAAGGCGCAGATCGACCAGATCACCGGCACCCTGGGCGAGATGATCCGGGTCACCGCCTGAGCCCGGGCCGGCGGTGGCGAGCGGGTACAATGGGCGGTTCCGCTCCTGCTCGTTGCCGTGCCCATGGATATCGTCGTCAAAGAAGAACTCAAGGCCTACATCGACCCGCTGACCGCGGACGAACATGACGCGCTGGAGCGCAGCATCCTGGCCGAAGGCTGCCGCGATGCGCTGGTGCTGTGGGGTAATGTGCTGGTCGATGGTCACAACCGTTTCGGCATCTGCCAGAAGCATGGCCTGCCCTTCAACACCGTGCAGAACACGCGCTTCCAGAGCATGGAAGACGTTCACCTGTGGATGATCGAGCAGCATCTGGGCCGTCGCAGCGTGTCCGATTTCCAGCGCGGCGTGCTGGCGCTGCGCAAGCGCGACATCCTGGCCGCCCGCAAGCAGGCCGAGCAGGCGCAGCTGCAGCGCGAGAGCGACGGTACCGCCGAGATTGCCGATGAGGCGGGCGAGGACAGCCCGCCGTGGGAGCCGGCACCGAAGCTCAGCCGCGCCGAACTGGCCCGCGAAGCCAAGCTGAGTACCAGCCAGGTCGGCATGATCGAGCGCATCCATGCCCAGGCTGCACCCGAAGTGGTGGAGGCAGTGAAGGCCGGCGTGATCTCGATCAGCGCCGCCGCAGCCGTGGCCGATCTGCCCGAAGAGGAGCAACGCGCCGCCGCCGCCGGCGGCAAGGATGAGCTGAAGCAGGCGGCCAAGCGCGTGCGCGAATCCAAGCGCAAGCCGCGCGCGCCGAAGCGGGACGCGGCCGAGATGGACTTCGAGGAGCCCAGCGAGGACGAGATCGCCAGCCGCGACGCCGAGGTACTGTTGGCACTGGAACAGCTGGGCGAGGATGCCCCGGCCCTGCGCCGCCGCGTGGTCGCGTTGACCCGCGAGAACGACACCCTGCGCGCGCAGCTGGCCGCGCTGCGCAAGCAACTGGAAGCGCTTTAAAAACGCGCGAACCTCTCAGGTAGAGCCGAGCCCATGCTCGGCTGCGGTGTGCCGCGCGCAAGGCAGCCGAGCATGGGCTCGGCTCTACAGGCAGGCATCACCGGGCTGCGGTTAGACTCGTGCGATGACGCCTGCCCACGATCCGCGCCGCGCCCAGCTGCGGCGCCTGAAAGCCCTCGCACTGGGCCTGCTGCTGTTGATGCTGGCCGGATTCGCGGTCAGCCATTGGCACGGCGAACGCGGCATCTGGGCCTGGGTGTCGGCCTTCTGCGAGGCTGCTGCGGTCGGCGCGCTGGCCGACTGGTTCGCAGTCGTTGCGCTGTTCCGGCGGCCAATGGGCCTGCCGATTCCGCACACCGCGATCATCCCGCGCAGCAAGGAACGCATCGGCGACAGCCTGGCGCTGTTCGTGCGCGACCAGTTCCTGGAACCGGGTGTGCTGCTGGCCAAGCTGCAGGTGTTCGATCCGGCCAGTCGTCTCGGTAGCTGGCTGGCCGACCCGGCACGCTCGCGGATGCTGGCCGACATGGCCCGCGGCTGGGCGCTGCAGGCACTGGATTTCTTCGACGAAACCGCGGTGCGGCGGCAACTGCATGCCTTCGTGGTGCAGCAGCTGCGGCAGTGGAACGCTGCTGCCACCGCCGGTGAACTGCTGGCCCTGCTGACCGCCGATGGCCGCCACCAGCGCGTGCTTGACGAGGGCCTGCAGCGCCTGGGACGCTGGCTGGAGCAGCCGGAGGTGAAGGAGCGCGCCTCGCAGCTGATCGTGCGCTACATCCAGCGCGAATGGCCGACGCTGTCGAGCACGGTGAACTGGGTCAAGCCAATCGACGAGATCGGCGACAGCCTGGCCGAACGCCTGGCGCGGGCGGTACTGGAAGAGCTGCAACAGGTGCTGGCCGAGCCGCAGCATCCGCTGCGCCAGGACTACGAGACCTGGCTGCAGAACTACGTGCAGCGCCTGCGCGAAGACCCGGCGCTGGCTGAGCGCATCGAACAGCTCAAGCAGGACATGATCGACCACCCCGCCCTGCAGGACTACGTGCAGGGGCTGTGGGCGCGTATCCATGCCAGCCTGCGCGTCGACCTGCAACGCGAAGACTCGGCGCTGGTCGGACACCTGCGGCGCAGCCTGGCGTCGCTGGGCAGCAGCCTGCAGGCCGACCCGGCCCTGCGCGAGGCCCTCAACCAGCACCTGCTGGAAGGTGCGCAGCGCCTGACCGGCCGCCTGCGCGAGGGCGTGACCACGCATATCGCGCAGACCGTGAAGGGCTGGGACGAGCGGCACCTGGTCGAGCAACTGGAACTGAGTGTGGGTCGCGACCTGCAGTTCATCCGCTTCAACGGCACCCTGGTGGGCGGGTTGATCGGCCTGCTGCTGCATGCGGCAACCGTGGTGTTCAGGTTCTAGCCCCGGCCAACGCCCACGATCAGCACGCTTGATTCATGAAATGCGAATACATATCATTTACTGATCGGTTGTACGCTTAGCCAAACGGGCACGAAAAACGTGCCCATCGCCCGTGTACTGCCCCGACTTCTGGGCTGCCCGTCTGCGCGGGCAGTGCTTCGTCGATGGGACACGCTGGGCGACATGCGCAGGGCGCAAGGGGGCCGCGGACGCGTTCCATCCCTTCTCCTACCTTCAGGAACGCCGTGGACCGCTCGCCCACACCCGCCAGCCCCCGCACCTTGTTCTCCAACCCGCGCTGGGGCGTGCTGTCACGCGCTTTGGCCGCGATTTTCGGCGGCTATGCGCTGGCCTCGATGACCAGCGTGTTCTGCGCGGTGGCGTTGCCCGGCGCGCGCGGCCAGACCGTGCTGACCGGCATGCTGCTGGCCATTGTGGTGGCTGCCTGCGCGGCGCTGTGGGCCTTTGCCACCCGCAGCGCACTGCGGGCCTGGGTCGGCATCCTCGCCCCCGCCCTGCTGATGGCGGCGGTCGCACGCCTGTTGGGCGCCTGGGCATGAAGAACGGATTCCGCCAGTCGATGGCCTGGCTGCATACCTGGACGGGCCTGCTGGTCGGCTGGTTGCTGCTGCTGATCTTCATGGCCGGCACGGCCAGCTACTATCGCGAGGAAATCAGTCGCTGGATGCGCCCGGAGCTGCCGTCCAGCAACGTCAGCATCGACGTGGCCGCGCAGCGCGCGGTGGCCTACCTGCAGGCCAATGCGAGTCACGCCGAGAACTGGTTCGTCACCCTGCCGCAGCCGCGCAACCCGGCCATGCAGCTGTTCTGGCGGCTGCCACCGGAACTGGCCGACCCCAGTCGTGGCCGTCGCGGTGGCTTCGGCGACGCCACGCTCGACCCGAACAACGGCCAGGCACTGAAGGCGCGCGAGACCCGTGGCGGCGACTTCTTCTACCGCCTGCACTTCGACCTGCACTACATCCCGGTGTACTGGGCGCGCTACCTGGTCGGGTTCTGCGCGATGTTCATGCTGGTGGCGATCATCACCGGCGTCATCACCCACAAGAAAATCTTCAAGGACTTCTTCACCTTCCGCAAGGACAAGGGCCTGCGGTCCTGGCTGGATTTCCATAACGTCAGCGCGGTGATGGCCCTGCCGTACCACGCGATGATCACCTACACCGGCATCGTCACTCTGATGATCATGTACCTGCCGTGGGGGGTGAAAGTCGCCTACCCGCAGGACGAGGACAAGTTCTTCAGCGAAGCCTTCGGCGGCATGCCAGAGGTGACCGCGCCGGAGCAGGGCCGCGCCACGCCGCTGCCGATCGCACAGTTGCTGGACAGCGCGCGTGCGCACTGGCACGGCGTGGAAGTGGCCGGCTTCACCGTGTCCAACCCGGGCGCTGCCAATGCGGTGATCGACATCCGCCAACGTGACGGCAGGCGTTTGTCCACCGACACCCCGGCGCTGCGCTACAACATGGTCAACGGTGCGCTGCTGGAAGAGACGCCGCCGTCCGGCGGCGCCACCGCCACCCGTGGCGTGCTGTATGGCCTGCACCTGGCGCGCTTCGCCGACTGGGGCCTGCGCGCACTGTTCTTCCTGTCCGGCCTGGTCGGCTGCCTGATGGTCGCCAGCGGCGTGGTGCTGTGGGCGGTGAAGGAGCGTCCCAAGCATGCCAAGAACGGGCGTACCGGATTCGGCCTGCGCCTGGTCGATGCGCTGAACATCGGCACCGTGGCCGGCCTGCCGATCGCCTTCGCGGCGTACTTCTGGGGCAACCGCCTGCTGCCGCTGCAGATCGCCGAGCGCTCCAGTGCCGAGGCCAACGTGTTCTTCTGCGCCTGGGGCGCCGCGCTGCTGGCCGCCTTCATCTGGCCGAAGCGGATGATGTGGGCGTGGCAGCTGTACCTGGGTGCGGCCGCGTTCGCACTGGTGCCGGTGGTCAATGCAGTGACCACCCATGCCCACCTCGGGGTCACGCTGCGCAACGGCGACTGGGTACTGGCCGGCGTCGATCTTTCGATGATCGCATTCGGCGCAATGCTGGCCCTGTGCGGCTGGCGCATGCAGCGCTGGACGCCACCGCTGAGTGCGGCCGAGAAGAAGAAGCGTGCCGCCGCTGCGGCTGCGCCGAAGGCATCGGTGAGCACTGCAGAAGCGGCCAAAGCGGAGGCCAGCGCATGATGCTGCTGGCACTGGCGCTGTCGTTCTCTGCGTTCACCGCGCTGTCGCTGTCGATGGAAAAGCACCAGCACGACTTGCATGGCAAGGCCGCGGCCGCACCCGCACGGCGGGTGCAGTGGCGGGTGCTGGGCTGGGCGCTGCTGGCGGCGGCGTTCGCACTGTGCGTGGCCGACCACGGCTGGGCGATGGGCCCGTTGCTGTGGCTGGGCGCGATGACCCTGGCCGGCGTGGCGCTGTCGTTCGGGTTGTATCCGTATCGTCCAACGTGGATTGCGCCTCTGGCGATCGCGCTGCCGGTGCTGGGGTTGGTGCTGGAATTGCTGTAGCCGCAGGACGTGGACGGCGGCGTCCACGCATGGCGTCGAACTACAATGCCGGTATGGATAGCGTGCTGCAGCGGATGTCTGGAATCGGCTTCTTTTCCCGGTTGGGTGAAACACTGCCCACAACGGCCGGCGTCGTCGCCGTTCGATCGCTGGCCGAAGCACTGCGGACCGTCGATACAAATGGTTTCGAATGGATGCCCACAACACTGGGCGATTCGGATCCGTTTCACGGCGCCCTGCCCCATCCCGCCGAACTGGCCGACGCCCGACGCGAACTCAACCGCACGTTGATGCGCGCGCTTTCGGCACTGGATCTGCCGGCACTGCGCTGCGGTGCGCATGACCTGCACCTGGTGGCGCGCGATGGGGCGATGTTCGCCTTCCGGCAACGCCTGCTGGAAACGCATCTCGGCCTGCCGGCACACTGGGAGCCTGTGCTTGCGCTGTACGAACAGGGTCATTGGCCCCTGGCCCATGCGCCGGGGCGATTGTTGGTGCTTTAGGCCGATCCACGCATGGCGTGGATCTACGGGCCAGATGGGGTAGTGCCGGCCGCTGGCCGGCATCCCGCGGACCTTCCACGGTTCTGACGCAGTTGCCGGCCAGCGGCCGGCACTACCGGGCTTACCCCAACCGCTTCAGTTCCCACGCGCGGTGGATGCGCGCGTTGCGCTCGAAATCCGGACCAATCGTGCGTGCGGTGATCTCGCGGCACTGGGCGAATTCGGCGATGGCGTTCTCTTCCAGCTTGAAGCGGCGGAAGTTGTTGGAGAAGTACAGCACGCCACCCGGTGCCAGCCGCGCCACCGCCGCCCGCAGCAGCTTCAGCTGTTCGCGCTGCACGTCGAAATCATCGGCGCGGGCGGAATTGGAGAAGGTCGGCGGGTCACAGAAGATCACGTCGTACTGGCCGCGGTCGCCTTCCAGCCAGGCCATTGCATCGGCCTGGACCAGCAGATGCTGGTTGCCGCCCTGCCCGTTCAGCGCCAGATTGTCGTAGCACCACTGCAGATAGGTGGCCGACAGGTCGACGCTGGTGGTGCTGGCGGCACCGGCCACGGCGGCCTGCACGCTGGCCACGCCGGTGTAGCAGAACAGGTTGAGGAAACGCTTGCCACGCACCTGCTCGGCCATCATCCGGCGCAGCGGGCGATGGTCGAGGAACAGGCCGGTATCCAGGTAATCGAACAGGTTCACCTGCAGCAGCGCGTTGTTCTCTCGCACCACGATGAACTCGTCGCGCTGCTCGAAGCGGCCGTACTTGCTGCCGCCCTTGCCGCGCTCGCGCGATTTCATCGACACCTGTTCCGGTGGCACGCCGAACACTTCGCGCGCGGCGGCCAGCAGCTCATTGCGGCGGCGGCGCACGTCGTTCTCGGGAATCGCCGCCGGTGCCGCATATTCCTGCACATGCAGGAAGGTACGGCGCCTGCCCCCCTCTTCCTCGTAGACGTCGATGGCCGCCGCGTACTCCGGCAGGTCGGCGTCGTAGGCGCGGAAGCAGGTGATGTCCTCGCGGGCACGCCAGCTCTTGAACTTCTTCAGGTTCTTGCGCAGGCGGTTGGCCACCATCTGCGCGCCTTCGCTCAGCTCCCGGGGCTGTGCCGGATCACGGCCTGGCACAGCGATCGGATCGCAGACGATCAGCGCGCATTCCAGCGCACCGTTGAACATCTGGTACTTCTTGCTGGCACGCAGGCCGGTGGCAAAGGCCAGTTCGTCATTGCCACACAGCAGGCTGGCGCGCCACTGCGGCACCGCCTTCTGCAAGGCATTGCCCAGTGCACGGTACAACGCCGGATCGGCGGCCAGGCGCTCGTCGTACGGTGGGTTGCAGACCACCGCACCGATCTCCTGTTCCGGCGCGGCCAGGTCGGCGACATCGGCGCGGGTGAAACGGATCGCGTGGGCGACGCCGGCGACCTCGGCATTCTCGCGGGCCGCCTGGATCGCAGTCGGGTCGATGTCGCTGCCGTGGATGACCGGCTTCAGCGCGGCCAGACCGGCCGCTTCGCGCTCACGTGCTTCGCTCTGGATGGACTTCCAGGCCGCCTTGTCGAAGCCCAGCCAACGGCTCGGCGGCAGGCTGCCATGCCGCATCAGGCCTGGGGCAACGTCGGCGGCCATCAGCGCGCCTTCGATCAGCAGCGTGCCGCTGCCACACATCGGGTCCAGCAGGCCACCGCCGGCGGCATGCAGGCGCGGCCATTGCGCGCGCAGCAGCAGCGCGGCGGCCAGGTTTTCCTTCAGCGGCGCCTCGTGGGCGGCACCGCGCCAGCCACGGCGATGCAGCGGGCCACCGCCGAGGTCAATCGACAGCGAGGCGCGGCCCTTGCGCAGCGAGAGGTTGACGCGCACGTCGGGCAGATCGGTATTGACCGAAGGCCGCTCCAGGCCTTCGTCGCGCATGCGGTCGACGATCGCATCCTTGATCCGCTGCGCGGCAAAGCGTGCATGGGTGATCTTGTCGCCGGACACGTGCGCATCCACCGCCAGGGTCATCTCCGGCGAGATGTGCTCGTGCCACGGCAGTGCACGCACGCCGTCATACAGGGCCTGCTCGTCCGGGCAGTCGAACTCGTCGATCGGCCACAGCACCCGGCTGGCCAGGCGCGACCACATCACGATCCGCAGCGCCTGCGCCAGTTCGCCGTCGGCGTTGACGCCGGCAATGGTGGCGGTGGCCTTGCCAAGGCCCAGGGCCGACAGTTCATCGGCAAGCAGGTATTCCAGGCCCTTGGCGCAGGAGACGAAGAATTTCACGGGATCGGTTCGCAGGTGGTCGGGCGCGGCACAGGGGCCGGGCCGGTCGGAAAGGAGGGCCGTAGGCACGGCCGGCAGGCCCGCGCCGGGGGCGGCGGGGCTGCCATTGTAGTCAATGCGGGCGGGCGCGCCGTGCGCCCTGGCTTCACAGTTGCCGCAGCAGGCGCTCGAAGGCCTGCGCGGAGGCCTCCACGTGGCGCTCCAGGCGGTGGCCATCGTCAACCAGCAGCAACTGCGCCGAACGCGCCTGCGCCCAGGCAATCACGCCGGCAGCCGGTACCACATCGTCATGCCAGGCCTGCACCACCGTGGTCGGCACCGCAGCGGCGTCCAGCGCCGGCATCGGGCCCATGGTGGTCGGCGGCACCATCAGGAACAGGCCGGCTACCGGCACCTGCAGCGAGGCGATGGCGGAGATGTAGGCGCCCAGGCTGGAGCCGGCCAGCACCACCGGCCCCTGGCGGGCAGCGATGGCGGCGCGTTCAACCAGACGGCGCAGGCGGGTCGGCACGTCGCCCACCCGGCTGACCTCGCTCATCGCGTCCAGGTCGGAGTAGTCGGGGCGCTCGTGGGTCCAGCCCAGGCGTTGCGCCACCTCGGCCAGCGCGGTGACCTTGGTCGCCTCCGGGCCGCTCTCGAAGCCATGGGAGAGGATGCAGTGGCCGCGGCTCATGCGCGTGTTCCGTAGGCGCGGGCCGACGAGGAAAGGGAAGGCAGGTTCATGCCGCAATGCTAGCATCGCCGGATGCCCAACCCGCTCCTGCCCGGCCTGCAGCTGCAGCCCCTGCCCTATCACGACCGATTGCCGCTGCGGGATCCCGCCTCGCTGGAAATGGTGGTGATCCACTGCACCGAGCTGCCCGATCTGGCGATGGCCCGCGAGTACGGCGAGCGCGTGCTGTACGACAGCGGCGCCGGCAACAGCGGGCACTTCTACATCGACCGCGATGGCAGCGTGGTGCAGTACGTGGCGCCGGAACGCGTGGCCCATCACGTGCGCGGCATGAACGCGCATACGCTGGGCATCGAGCTGGTCAACCGCGGGCGCTATCCGGACTGGTTCGACAGCCGCCACCAGGCGATGGACGAGCCCTACACCGAGGCACAGCTGCAGGCGCTGGAAGGCCTCCTGCAAGCGCTGGTGGCGCACTATCCGTCGCTGCGGCGGATTGCCGGGCATGACCAGCTGGACCTGGAGCAGGTGCCGGCCAGCGACGATGCGGCGCTGACGGTGGCGCGCAAGCGCGATCCGGGGCCGCTGTTCCCGTGGGCGCGGATCCTGGCCAAGGTGCCACTGCAGCCGGTTGGGTAAGCGGCAGGGCTGCGCCCTGCACCCGCAGAGGCAACGTCAACGTCAAGAGCTGGCATTCCGGGGGATGGCGGGGTGGATCCGATTGCGGGGGACGCCGTAAAGCCCCAGGCCGGCCCAGCCGCTGGCGGCTGTGCGTTCGGGCG